>NZ_JBEHZD010000221.1:0-11791 GCF_040240285.1 Streptomyces sp. HSW2009
CCGCCCTTTCTCTCTTCCACCCCCCCCCCGCCATCCGCGATAGGAGGCCGTCTGGTGGGCGCGGAGATGTGTATACGAGCCAGGCACCGGCCCGCCGGTCGGGCCGAAACCGTACGCGGCAACCGCCGGGCCGCGCGGGGCCAGTGGCGCGGTGGCCGGGGCGGAGGGGCGCGCCGGCGCGGACCGGACACGGGCGGGGCGCACGGAATGGCGGGGCGCCCCGTCAGATGGCCGGGGTGGCCCCCGCCGACCCCGTACGCCGGTTGCCCTGTCGCGCCGATGCCGCGATGCCGCAGTTAACCCCGTAAACCAGAAAAGCGCGATGTGTCGGCTCCGCGTTTGCTCGCGCCGGATTTGGGTGGCCCCGCCCTTGCCGGGGGATTTCGCTGCCCGAAAGTCGGCGGTCGTGTCACTCATTTCGGGCGGTGCCGCTCGATGGAGTTCGCACGCCGTTCACGCGGCGCGATGTGCCGCCCGCCGGCCGCCCGCTTCGACCGCATCCGGCCGCAGGAAGCGAACCTGATGGATTCCCGCCCACCTGACGGATTACGGCGAATGGCGTTGGAATTGGCCCCGCCTCGGATTGAGGATCTGGGAATCCACGCATTCCACCTGTTCAGGGAGGGCCACGGTCATGGCTCAGCAGCAACATCCGGCGGCAGCCGCGCGGCACGCGGTGCGCACGAGGCCCGCGCGCACCGCCCGGGACGGGGGCCGGCGCCATGGCTGAGCGCGGCGAAAGCGAAGGCGGCATAGCCCGGCGCACGGTCATCGCCGGCGGCACCGCCGCGCTCACGGTCACGGCCCTGACCCCCGGCATCGCCGCCGCGCGCCCGGGACGGGCGCCCGAGACCGACCCCGTCGTACGCACCACGGCCGGCGCCCTGCGCGGCACCCGCAACGGCGCCGTCTCCGTCTTCCGCGGCATCCCCTACGCGCAACCCCCCGTCGGCCCGCTGCGCTTCTCCTCGCCCCGGCCGCCGAAGCCCTGGCAGGGCGTGCGGGACGCCGTCGACTACGGCCCCACCGCCATCCAGTTCCAGGGCACCGAAGGCCAGGAAGACTGCCTCTACGCCAACGTCTGGACGCCAGGCACCCGCGGCGCCCGCCCGGTCCTCGTCTTCATCCACGGCGGTGGCTGGCAGTCCGGCGCCGGCAGCCTGCCCAACTACGAGAGCAGCCGGCTCGCCGAGCGCGGCGACCTCGTCGTGGTGACCTTCAACTACCGTCTGGGCGCCTTTGGTTGGGGACTGCACGAGGAGTTCGCCGACCGGTCGACCGGCTCCATCGCCAACTGGGGACTCCAGGACCAGGCGGCGGCGCTGCGCTGGCTGCGGGCGAACGCAGCGGCCTTCGGCGGCGACCCCGACAACATCACCGTCTCCGGCGGATCGGCCGGCGGCGCGACCACCTGGCAACTGGGCCTGCTGCCCCAGACCCGCCCGCTCATCCGCCGCATCATCCCCATCAGCCCGGCCCACATCTGGACCCCGGCCGCCGCCCTCACCCCGCAGGACGCCCGCCGGGCCTACGAACTGGTGGCGCGGGACCTCGGCGTCACGGTGTCCAAGCTGCGCGAGGTGCCCGCCTACGCGCTGCGCGACAGTTGGGAGAAGCTGTTCGCCGGCCCGCCCGCGGACCGGCCGCGGGCCCGCGGCCGGGCCTACCGCGGCCCGGTCGTCGACGGCGAGTGGATGCGCGGCCCGCTGCACCGGCTGCCCCTACCCGAACTGCCGACCCTCAGCATCAACACCGACACCGAGGGCTCCTTCTACACCGGGCCGAACCCGCCCACGCCCGCCCCGGCCCCCACACCCACCGACGAGGCGTCGCTGCGGGTAGCCGTGCGCGCCGTGCTCATCAAGGGCGCGGCGCAGGTCACCGACGCCGAGGTGGACGCCTGCATCGCCGCCTACCGGGCCGCGGCCCTCGCCGACGGCCTGCCGCACGACCCGCTCAGTCTGTGGACCGAAATCTGGGGCGACGGCCTGTTCCGCTACCTGGCGGTGCGCCTCGCCGAGAAGCAGGCCCGCGCCGGCGTCGTACCGCAGTACCGGATGGAGTTCGCCCACCCGGTGCGCGCCCCCTGGTTCGGCACGCCGCACGAGGCGACCTCCAAGTTCCTCTTCGGCAGCTTCAAGCTGCCCGCCAACGCCCCGCAGTACGGTGACGGGCCGCTGGAGGAGACGGTGTCCAACGCGTTCATGGACCTCGTCGCCTCCTTCGCGCACACCGGAGCGCCGGCCGTCGACACCGTGCGCCACTGGCCCGTCTTCGACCCCGCCCGGGCCACCGCGCTGCGCCTCGGCGGCCCGGACGTCGCCCGTCTGGTCACCACGTCCAAGGCGCGCCAACTCAGCTACTGGGACACCGCCGGCTGGGGCCCGCGCCCCTGACTCGACGCCCCACCGCACCGGCCGTACACCCCACCCACGGTGCGCCGGACGTCCCACCCACGTGGTGCGTCCGGCGCGCCGGCCCCTGCCCCTCGCGCTCCCACCCCCAGCCTGCCCGCCCGGCCCGCCGGGCCCGTCACTCGCACGCGGCCGTCCGGCACCGGCACAACCGCCATCGATTGCGGAGGCAACCCGTGGACCACGCCCTGCTCGACATCCACCTCAAACCCGCACTCCAGCAGCCCGACTGGGAGGACGCCTCCCAAGTCCAGCGCATGCGCGACGAGTTGGCGACGCGACCGGCCCTGGTGCGGGCGCAGGACGTCAGGACCCTCCGCGGCCAACTGGCCAAGGTGGCCGCCGGCGAAGCCCACGTGGTGCAGTCCGGCGACTGCGCCGAGGACCCCACCGAATGCACCTCGGGCTATGTCGCGCGCAAGGCCGCCCTGCTCGACCTGATGGCCGGGGCGCTGAAGATGATCACGTACAAGCCGGTGGTGCGCGTCGGGCGGATCGCCGGACAGTTCGCCAAGCCGCGCTCACGCCCCACCGAGCGGATCGGCGACCGCGAACTCCCGGTCTACCGGGGCCACATGGTCAACGGCTGCGAGCCCTCGCCCGAGAGCCGCCGCCCCGACCCGCTGCGGCTGCTGACCTGCTTCATGGCGGCCGGCGACATCATGGGCCACCTCGGCTGGCGCGACGGTCGCGGCGCGGCCGGCCGCATCGAGGCCCCCATCTGGACCAGCCACGAAGCGCTGCTGCTCGACTACGAGATGCCGCTGCTGCGCCGCGAACCCGACGGACAGGTCTACCTCGGCTCCACGCACTGGCCCTGGATCGGCGAGCGGACCCGGCAGCCCGACGGCGCCCACGTGGCGCTGCTCGCGGCCGTGGCCAACCCGGTGGCCTGCAAGGTCGGCCCCGGCATGAGCACCGACGTGCTGCTCGACCTGTGCGAGCGGCTCGACCCGAACCGGGAACCCGGCCGGCTGACCCTGATCGCCCGGATGGGCCCGGAGGCCGCCGCCGAACGCCTGCCGGCCCTGGTGGAAGCCGTCCGCGCGGCCGGCCACCCGGTGAGCTGGCTCACCGACCCCATGCACGGCAACACCGTCACCGCCCCCGGCGGCCTCAAGACCCGCTACGTGGAGACCGTGGAGCGCGAGGTGGACGCGTTCCAGACCGCGGTGCGCCAGGCCGGCGGCGTGGCCGGCGGCCTGCACCTGGAGACCACCCCCGACGACGTCACCGAGTGCGTGCGCGACGAGTCCGAGGCGCACCGCGTCGGCGACAAGTACGCCAGCTTCTGCGACCCGCGGCTGACTGCCAGTCAGGCAATGAGCGTGGTCTCGCGCTGGCGCGGCTGAAATGCACCGCCGCGCGCCCTACCTGACCTGTCAACAGCGCGCGGCACACTGGGAGTTGACCGGCACGGCACAGTCAGCGAAGGAGGCTCAACGATGGACAACAACGTGGCCGTGGTCACCGGAGCGGCGGGCGGCATCGGCGCGGAGGTGGTGCGCGCACTGAGCGCCCGCGGCGTGCGAGTGGCCGCCGTGGACCTGGACGCGGACCGGCTCAAGACCGCAGTCGGCGACCTGCCCGGCGTGCACGCGTTCCCCGCGGACGTCACATCGGCCAGCGAGGTGCGTGCACTCGTCGACGCCGTCGAGGAGCGCGTCGGGGAAGTGGACTACCTCGTCAACGCGGCCGGCGTCCTGCGCACCGGCGCGGTGCGCGACTACACCGAAGCGGACTGGGCGGCCACCTTCGCGGTCAACGCGACCGGCGTGTTCCTGATGTCGCAGGCGGTCGTGGACCGGATGGTCCCGCGCTCGCGCGGCGCGATCGTCACCGTCGCCTCCAACGCCGCCGGCACCCCGCGCAGCGAGATGGCCGCCTACTGCGCGTCCAAGGCCGCGGCGACGCTGTTCACCAAGTCCCTGGGGCTTGAGGTCGCCCAGTACGGCATCCGCTGCAACCTGGTCGCCCCCGGCTCCACCGACACGCCCATGCTCAGCTCCATGTGGCACGACGAATCGGGCCCGCGCGGCACCATCGAGGGTCGCCCCGACGCGTACCGCGTCGGCATCCCGCTCGGGAAGATCGCCCGCCCCTCCGACATCGCCGACGCCGTCGTCTTCCTGCTGTCCGACCAGGCGGCGCACATCACCCTGCACGACCTGACGGTGGACGGCGGCGCCACGCTGGGCGTCTAGCCCCCGTGCCCGCCGGCGCCACCAGGCACGGGACGCCGCCCACCGGCCCCGGGGGCCCCCCCCCCCCCCCCCCGGGGGCCCGGCGCCCCCCCCCCCCCCCCCCCCCCCCCCCGGGGGGGGGGGCGGGGCCCCCCGGGGGGGGCCCCCCCCCCCGCCCCCCCCCCCCCCCCCCCCCCCGGCCCCCCCCCCCCGGCCCCCCCCCCCCCCCCCCCCCCGGCGGGGGCCCCCGGCCCCGCGCGCGCCCCTCACCCGGGCCAGCCCCGGGTACGCGCGTCCGCGCAGCTCGCCACCCACGCGGCAACGGTCCGCCGCCTCCCGAGAGGACGCCCATGCCCGGCATTCCGCCGATCAAGACCTACCCCCTGCCGACCGTAGGGGACCTGCCCGACAACACCGCGTCGTGGTCCGTGGACCCACGGCGCGCGGTGCTGCTCGTCCACGACATGCAGCGGTACTTCCTGGCCCCGCTGCCCGAGCCGCTGCGCTCCGCCGTGGTGCGCAACGCCACCACGCTGCGCGACCGGTGCGCGGACGCCGGCGTCCCGGTCGCCTACACCGCCCAACCCGGTGGCATGAGCGACGCGGACCGCGGCCTCCTCAAGGACTTCTGGGGCCCGGGCATGCGCGTGGACCCCGCCGACCGGGAAGTGGTGGACGACCTCGCCCCCGCGCCCGATGACTGGCTGCTCACCAAGTGGCGCTACAGCGCCTTCTTCCGCACCGACCTGCTGGCCCGGATGCGCGAATCGGGTCGTGACCAGCTCATCGTCTGCGGCGTGTACGGGCACGTGGGCGTGTTGATGTCGGCGGTCGAGGCGTTCACCCACGACATCGAGACGTTTCTGGTGGCCGACGCCATGGCCGACTTCTCCGCCGACTACCACCGGATGGCCATCGAGTACGCGGCGAGCCGCTGCGCGGTGGTCACCACGACGAAGGAAATCCTCGCATGAACGACGGCACACCCCGGCCCCGCCGCACGCAACGCCCCACGCCCCAGCCCGCCGCCGCCCGTCCCGCGGGCGGACCCGACCCGTCCGGTGCGCCGGAGTTGCTTGAGCGCGTACTGACCGGCCGGGCCCCGGTCTTCGCCCTGCTGCACCGGCCGGAGAGCACGGGCCCCGGCCAACTCGACGTCCTCACCGGCACCATGAGCAGCCCCGCGACCCTCGCCGACCTCCCGGCACAGGACCAGGCCGACACCGGCGAAGCAGCCGGACCCCGGCACGAGGTGCTGACGCTCGTCCCCTACCGGCAGATCACCGAGCGCGGCTACACCTGCGCGGACGACGGCGAACCGCTGCTCGCCATGACCATCACCGAACAGACCACCGCGCCGGTGGCCGACGTCATCGCCCAGATCCCGGATCTGCCGCTGGAGCTGACGGGACGCCACTTCGACGTGGACGACGACAGCTACGCGGACATCGTGCGGCGCATCATCGACGAGGAGATCGGCACCGGCGAGGGCGCCAACTTCGTCATCAAGCGCTCCTTCGTGGCCACCATCGGCGACTACGGGCCCGAGCACGCCCTCACCCTCTTCCGCCGGCTCCTGGAGCGCGAGTCCGGCGCGTACTGGACGTTCGTCGTGCACACCGGCGACCGCACCTTCGTCGGCGCGACCCCCGAACGGCACGTCAGCCTGCGCCACGAGCGGGCCGTGATGAACCCCATCAGCGGCACCTACCGCTACCCGGCGTCGGGCCCCACCCTGCCCGAGGTCATGGACTTCCTCGCCGACCGCAAGGAGGCCGACGAGCTGTACATGGTGGTCGACGAAGAGCTCAAGATGATGGCCCGCATCTGCGAGTCGGGCGGCCGGGTGGTCGGCCCGTACCTCAAGGAGATGGCCCGCCTCGCGCACACCGAGTACTTCATCGAGGGCAGGTGCCTGCGCGATCCGCGCGAGGTGCTGCGCGAGACGCTGTTCGCCCCCACCGTGACCGGCAGCCCGCTGGAGAGCGCCTGCCGCGTCATCGCCCGCCACGAGCCGCACGGCCGCGGCTACTACAGCGGCGTCGTCGCACTCATCGGACGCGACGAACGGGGCCGCGCCGCCATGGACTCGGCCATCTTGATCCGCATCGCCGACATCGACGCCGGCGGGCAGGTCCGGGTCGGCGTGGGCGCCACCCTGGTACGCCACTCCGACCCGGTCTCCGAGGTCGCCGAGACCCGGGCCAAGGCTGCTGGCATGATCGCCGCCCTGGAGAGCAACGGCAGCTCCCGGTTCGGTGCCCACCCCCGGGTTAGGGCGGCCCTCGCGGAGCGCAACGCCAGCCTCGCCGAGTTCTGGCTCGCCGAGGCCGCCCAGCGCGCCAGGCCACGCCCGAACCTGGCCGGCCGCAGCGTCCTGGTCGTCGACGCCGAAGACACCTTCACCTCCATGATCGGCCACCAACTCGCCGCACTCGGACTGGAAGTGACGGTCCGTCGGCACACCGAACCGTACGCCTTCGACGGCCACGACCTGGTGGTGCTCGGCCCAGGACCCGGCGACCCCAGGGACGGCACGCACCCCAAGATCGCCCATCTGCGGGGGGCGGTCACGCAGTTGCTGACCGAGCGCCGCCCCTTCCTCGCGGTGTGCCTGAGCCACCAGGTGCTCAGCACCAGGCTCGGCCTCACCATCCACCGCCGCGAGGTGCCCAACCAGGGTGTGCGCCGCGAGATCGACCTGTTCGGACGGCCCGAACGGGTCGGCTTCTACAACACCTTCGCCGCCCACAGCGACACCGACAAGGCCGAGTGCACCGGCGTGGGCGTGGTCGAGGTCAGCCGGGACCGCACCACCGGCGAGGTGCACGCCCTGCGCGGCCCGCACTTCGCCTCCATGCAGTTCCACGCCGAGTCGGTGCTCACCGACGACGGCCCGCGCATCGTCGGCGACCTGCTCGCCGGCCTCAGCGGCGCCCTGCTGCCCGCCAGCGCCGACCGCGGCTGACCGGCCGCGCCGGGCGCGGGCGCCGGGCCCCCCCGCCCCCCCCGGGGGGGGGGGGGGTGGGGGGGGGGGGGGGGGGCGGGGTGGGCGGGGGGGGGGGGGCCCCCCGCGCCCCCCGGCCCCCCCGGGGGGGCCCCCCGGGGGGGGGCCCGGCCGGGGGGCCCCCCCCGCTCAGCTAGACGATGATGCTGGTCAGACCGGTCTCACCGGCGTGCGAGCGGACCGCGACCGGCACGTGCGCGGTGGGCGGCAGGGCCAGCGCGGCCCGGGCGATCGCGTCCGAGTCGCCGAGCGTCACCGAGTCCACGCCGGGCCGGATACCGGCCGCCGTCACCCAGTGCACCGACTCGGTGGGCACCCCGTAGGCGAAGCGCCGGGGGTGCGCGCGGCCCTTGGCGTCGAGCAGCCGGTAGGGCCGCTCGGTGACCGCGAGGCCGCCCGTCTGGTAACTGCCGCCACCCGACGACTGGATGCGGTACGGGGTGGCCTGGTCGGTGTTGAGCAGATGGCTCAGCAGCGGGTCCCGGGTGCGGCGCACATCGGGCTCCGGCAGCCGGGCCTCGATCAGCGTGTTGGCCCGGATCGGCGGCCCCGGCACGTCGGTTGACTCCATCACGAACGCCGGGTTCACCGTGTCGATCCGGATCAGCGTGCCGGGCCCGGTCAGCTCCAGCACCCCCGCCTCCACCAGCGCGATCAGCTCCTCGATGCGGGAGGCCGGCGGACCGATGGACAGGTACGCGTTGAGCGGCGTGTACCAGCCCTCCAGGTCATCGCGGTGCGAATCGCCGTCCAACCCGCCGTGGTCCACCGCGAGCCGGATCTCGTTGCGCAGGTCGCGCAGCACGTCGAGGGCGGCCTTCAGCGGCCCGCTGACGTTGCCCGCCCGGGCCTGCCGTACGTCCTCCGCCAGGTACTCCACCAGCCAGGCGTTGAACTCCGTTCGCGAAGTGAACTCGCGTTCGCGGTACGGCTGGGAGAGCCGCTCCCAGTCCCACCGCTCGGCCGGCGCGATGGCGAAGGAGTCCAACAGCAACTCCCGCTCCCGGCCCTCACCGAGCAGCAGGTACCGGGAGATGAACGAGGCGCGCTCATCGGCACGGCCCGCCTGTTCCAGCAGGGTGCCGTAGTAGACGCTCTCGACCTCGCGCGAGATCAGCGGCCACAGATCCGTACCGAAGTGCACCGGGCGCCCGTCGCGCGCCCTGGCCCGCAGCCCGGCGATGTACTCCTGGGTGAGCAGTCGCGGGAAGTAGCGGCCGTAGGGGCCCTTCTGGTTCTCGCCACGGGCCTGGTAGGGCACCCCGCGCCGGGAACTCGCGTACAGCTTGGGCTCCTTGCCCGACGCCCGGTACACCAGCCGCTCGCCCTCCCGGACGAACTCGCCGTCGCGCCCGGCGGTGAACAGCGCCATGTGGTCGAAGAAGTTCAACCCGAGCCCGCGCAGCAACACCGGCGTGCCCGGCTTGACGCCGCTCAGGTCCACATCGGCCGGGTTGGCCGGCGTGATGTACGTCAGGTGGTGGATGCGGGCGAGGCTCGCGGTGCGCTCCTCGCGCGGCGTGAGCCGGGCCGACACGTGCCCCTGGGCGAGCACGATCGCGTCGAGCTCGTTCAGCCGCGTGCCGTCCTCCAGGCGGATGCCCTGCGGGCCCATCGGAATGCCCTGCGTGTCGGCCATCGCCACCGCCCGCGAGCGGTGCACCCGGATCGAGACGTGCCGCGGCGCCTGGGCGTTGATCTGCTGGAAGCAGTCGTGCAGATAGCAGCCGTAGAAGGCACGGGTGGGATAGTCGTCCGGTCCCAGCCGCTGCGCCTGGGCCAGGGTCTCGGCGCTGTAGGTGTCGAACTGGCTGGCCACCGAAAGGCTCTTGGCCCACTCGTACAGGCTGGGGCCCGGCTCGATGGGGCCCTCGATCTGCGCGCTGTCATCGGTGTAGACGGTGATCTGCGAGGCCACGGTGTTCATCAAGAGGTGGCGCGACTGGTCGGTGCGCCACACCCGGCCGGGACCCGGCGGGTCGGGGTCCACGATGTGCACCGTGATCGCCTCGTGCGAGGGCGCGACCCGTTCGTTGGCGCACAGCCGTTCCAGGACCGAAAGCCCGCGGGGTCCCGCACCCACGATGCAGATCTCGACATGACCTGTGCTCATCAAGGCACTCCATGGGAGAAGAGAGGCACGCAGGGACGCTTACTTGGCCGGGCCGCCGGAATTGATGATGCGGGCGAGCTCCAGCCGTTTGATCTTGGTGGTGGCGGTGTGCGGCAGGTCGTCCAGGCGCCACTGCACCGGGTCGGCCATCGGGGGCAACCCGGCCGCCGCGGCCCGCCAGGCGGCCAGGTCCAGCGGCTCGTCACCCTTGGTGGACACCACCGGCACCGCGCGGCCGTCGTCACCGGGGATGATGATGACCTCGGCCAGGTTGTCCAGCCTGGCGAACAACTGGTCCTCGGCGGCCAGCGTGCTGCCGAACCCGGGGATCTCGTCCACCTCCCGGTCCAGCAGGTGCAGGCACCCCCACTTGGTGCGGTAACCCACGTCACCCATCCGCCACCAGGAACCGTTGGTCTGCGCCGCGTACCGCTCGGGCTCACCGAGGAAGGTCACCGCGCGACCGTCGCTGCGCACCTCGATGTAGCCGGGCGACTCCTTGGTGGGCGGGGCGCCGTCCCGGCTGACCACCCGTACGCCGGTCATGCCGGGGAACGGCACGCCCACACAGCGCCCGTCGGCCTCAAGGGAACGCAGCTTGGTGTAGGACCGCGCCACTACGGGCCCGGTCTCGCTCTGCCCGTAGAGCTGCCCGAAGACCGGCGCGGTACGGCGCGTCGCCCGCAGCAGCCGGTGCACCGTGCGCGGGTGGATGGCGTCGAAGGTGCTGCTGAACAGCCGCACGTTGGCCAGCGGCTGGCGCGGGTCGTCGGCCAGCTTCTCCCACAGCATGTACGAGTTGGGGTGCGCCTCGATGATGCCGGGGCGCAGCCGTACGAAGTAGTCCGCCACGTGCTCCGGGTCGTCGTCGGTCAGGACCAGCAGCGGGAAGCCGCGCGCGAGGGAGATGAGCACCGCGCTGATCACCCGGGAGTGGACGAACGACACGTGCATGGCCACCGTCTCGCGCTTGCGCAGCAGCGTGACGGCCGCGGCCTGCGGGCGGTAGCGCGACTGGAGGCTGTAACTGGTGTGCACGGCCATCTTCGGCAGACCGGTGGTGCCCGAGGTGTGGGTGACCAGCGTCGGGTGGTCCCGGGGCATGACCACGGGGGCGACGCGCCGCACATCCGTGAGATCCGCGAGGGCGGTGGCCCGCGGGTGGGAACCCGAGGCCAACAGCACGCTGTCGGCGACGTCGAAGACCTCGTCGGACAGTTCGTTGTCCAACTTGGCCTGGTCGGTGAGCAGGTACGGCTGGTTGACCCGGGGCAGCATCTGGAGGACGGATTCCCCGTCGAGCTTGGGCGAGAGCATCACCGGCACCGCACCGATGCGCGCGACGGCCGAGGCGATGAGCGGGATGTCGAAACCGTCGGTCTTGTACACCACCACGTGGTCACCCGGCCGGACCCCCACGGTCCACAGGCGGGAGGCGAAGTCGGCCACCACATCGGCGAGTTCGGTCACCGTGAACCGACGTCCAAGCTGCGGCGCGATACCCAGGTCATGATCAAGAATGACGACGTTGGCCGGGTGCTTGGCCGCCACCCGGTCGAATGCCGTACCCAGGCGAATTCCCTGGTTCCTGATGCGCTGCAGAATCATGTACCCACCTTTCCCGATGACGTCGACGCAGCCCGAGCTGAAGTCACCTGGTGAACGGCCGCCCCGCGGGGGCGGTCCCGGATCGTGCGTACGGCTGAGACGCGCTGAATCCATGCAGGAGGAGAGAGCGCGGTGGAAACGCGGAGGATGGTGTCCGGTCAGGAATGCGGCGGCGTGCCGAGCTGCGTGGCTTACTGGCTGGAATCTTCGCGAGCCCCTGGCCGGCCGGTCAACGAGCGGCTTCGGGGTCCGTCAAGTCCGCCCGGACGACGGCTGCGCCCGCCGCGCGGGGGTGCCGGACACGGGTGCGCCCCGTCCCGGGGGTTGCCGCGGGACGGGGCGCGAGGTGGCGGGGGGGGGGGGGGGGGGGGGGGGGCCCCCCCCCCCCCCCCCCCCCCCCCGGCGCGCCCGGGGGGGGGGGCGGGGGGGGGGGGGGGGCGGGGGGGGGGGGGGGCGGGGGGCGGGG
>NZ_JBEHZD010000222.1:0-11776 GCF_040240285.1 Streptomyces sp. HSW2009
GGCGGCGGGCGCCGCGGCCGGCGGCCGCGCGCCCGCCCCCCCCCCCCCGCCGGCGGGCGGGGGGGCCGGCGGCGGCCCGGGCCCCCCCCCCCCCCCCCCCCGCGTTTCGTACGTACCGGGGTTTCGCGCGCGACGGCGTCTCGTAGGACCCGACGTCCCCGCACATGGCGCTCTCTCGTACGCGCCGACGCCCCCGTACGTGTCAGCGTGCCGCACCCGTCGGCGTCCCGATGTCTCGTACCTGTCGTCGGTGATCCGTACGCGACGACGAACCGCACGCGGCGGTGTCCGGCGCCCCCTACCTGTCGACGTTCCGTACGCGACGAGGGCTGGGCGGGAGCGGCTTATGAGGCCGGGGGCCACAGGCGAGGCCCTGGACGAGGCCGGGGCCCCATCCGGCCGGCCGGGTGTCAGGCGCTCGGTTCGCCCGTGGCTGAGGACTGCGCGGCGGGCGGGGCCGCGGGCGCGTCCTTGGCCGGCATGTTCGGCAGTGCGCCGCCGAAGCGTCGGTCGCGCTGGGCGAACTCCAGGCAGGCGCGCCACAGGTCGCGCCGGTCGAAGTCGGGCCACAGAACGTCCTGGAAGACCATTTCCGCGTACGCGCTCTGCCAGATGAGGTAGTTGGAGGTGCGCTGCTCGCCCGACGGCCGTACGAACAGGTCGACGTCCGGCATGTCCGGGTAGTAGAGGTACTTCGCGAGCGTCTTCTCGTTCACCTTCGACGGGTCGAGCCGGCCCGCGGCCACGTCGGCTGCCAGCGCTGCGGCGGCGTCGGCGATCTCCGCCCGGCCCCCGTAGTTCAGGCAGAAGTACATGGTCATGGCGTCGTTGTCCTTGGTCTGCTCCTGCGCGACCTGGAGCTCCTTGGCCACCGACTTCCACAGCTTGGGCATGCGTCCGGCCCAACGGATGCGGATGCCCAGCTCGTCCATCTCGTCGCGGCGGCGCCGGATGACCTCACGGTTGAAGTTCATCAGGAACCGCACCTCGTCGGGCGAGCGCTTCCAGTTCTCGGTGGAGAAGGCGTACAGGGAGAGGTTCTTGACGCCCATCTCCAGGCATCCCTTGAGCACGTCGAGGACCACGCCCTCGCCGACCTTGTGCCCCTCGGTGC
The DNA here is from genome assembly GCF_040240285.1 of Streptomyces sp. HSW2009. Lineage (NCBI taxonomy): Bacteria > Bacillati > Actinomycetota > Actinomycetes > Kitasatosporales > Streptomycetaceae > Streptomyces > Streptomyces sp. HSW2009. The sequence continues at coordinate 1,115 of NZ_JBEHZD010000222.1, forward strand.
GCGGCAGTCCGCGGTCCTTGGCCCAGCGGCCGTTACCGTCCATGACGATGGCGACGTGCTTGGGGACCAACTCGCCGGGGATCTTCGGCGGCTGCGCACCGGACGGGTGCGGGTCCGGAGTCCGGTACTCGCGCCGCGCCCGACCCATGAATCCGCGTCGTGCCATGCCTGCCACGTCTTCCCCATCTCGCTCTGGACGGCGCCGTTGCACCGTCGTTCTCACTCTGCGGCGCCTGTGCTGGACGCCGTGTTCGGCCGCTGCCGGGTGCGGCCGACCGTTTTTCGGCAGCTTTCGGCAGTGTCTTCGGTCATGTATGTCGCTGACGTATGCCGCTGAAATTTTCGGCCACCTGGGCGCCGCGCCGTGCGCCGCGCCCCGCCGGACGCGACGCCCCTGGTGGGGCCCCGTGTCCGGGGGCTCACTTCTCCACGTACCGCAGCGAGCGCAGCCCCCGCTCCAGATGCCAGTGCAGATACGCGGCGACCAGGCCGCTGCCCTCGCGTACGTGGCGTGCCTCGCAGGCGTCGGCGGTGGCCCAGTCGCCGGTCAGCAGCGCTCCGAGGAGCGTCAGCGACTCCGGTGAGGGTACGACGCTGCCGGGCACTCGGCAGTCCGCACAGACCACGCCGCCGGCGCCGACCGAAAAGAATCGGTTCGGGCCGGGCATGCCGCACTTGGCGCAGTTCTCGAAGCTGGGTGCGTAGCCGTTGACGGCGAGCGAGCGCAGCAGGAAGGCGTCGAGCACCAGGTGCGGTTCGTGTTCGCCGGCGGCGAGCGTGCGCAGGCCGCCGACGAGCAGCAGGTACTGCTGTACGGCGGGCTCGCCCTCGTGGTCGGTGAACCGCTCGGCGGTCTCCAGCATCGCGGTGCCGGCGGTGTACCGCGCGTAGTCGGTGACGATGCCGCTGCCGTACGGGGCGATGGTCTCGCTCTGCGTGCACAGCGGCAGGCCGCGGCCGATCAGCTCGCTGCCGCGGGCGAAGAACTGCACGTCGACGTGGGAGAACGGCTCCAGCCTGGCGCCGAACTTCGACTTCGTCCGCCGCACCCCGCGGGCCCCGGCCCGCACCCGACCGTGGCCCCGGGTCAGCAGGGTGATGATCCGGTCCGCCTCTCCCAGCTTCTGGGTGCGCAGCACGATGCCGTCGTCGCGGAACAGACTCATGTGTCCATTGTCCCGTACGTGTGAGGCCCGCCGATCCGGGGTACGCGCCCCGCGCCCCACCCCGTGCAGGCGGCCCAGCGCCGGCCCCGATGCCCCAGGTCGCGAGGGGTACGGGCCGGAGCCGGGCCGGCCGGGGTGCACCGGGGCGGGGCCACGGGGCAGCCGGTTACGGGCCGGCCACCAGGTCGCTCGGGTCGGTGTTGGCCCCGCACAGCACCACGCACACCTTCTCGCCCGGCGCCGGCTGGTAGGCACCACTGTGCAGGGCGGCGTAGGCGGCGGCTGCGGCGTTCTCCACGACGATGCGGTGCTCCTCCCACAGCGTCCGGCGGGCGACGGTGATCGCGGCGTCCGGCACCAGGACCGGCCGCACGTCGCCCTGGCGGGCCCAGTGCAGGGCCGCGGGGGTGACGAAACGGGCACCGAGCGCGTCGGCGGCGATCGACTCCACGCCGACCTCGACGGGGCGACCGGCCGCGAGCGCGGCGTGCAGCGTCGGGCAGCCGGCCGGCTCGACGGCGACGACCCGCACGCCGTGCACGTGGGCGGCGGCGGCCACACCGGCGAACAGCCCACCGCCACCGCAGGCGACGATCACGGTGTCCAGGTCCGGCCCGGCGCGGCGGATCTCTTCCAAGAGGGTGCCGGCGCCGGCGGCCACCAGGGGGTGGTCGTAGGCGTGGGACAGCAGCGCCCCCGTGCTGGCGGCGTGCTCGCGCGATGCGGCCAGCGCGTCGTCGTACTCCGTGCCCACCTGCCGCGTCCGCGCGCCCAGCGCCCGGATGCGCGCCACCTTGACGGCGGGCGATGTGGTCGGGGTGAAGACGGTGACGGGCACGCCGTGTCGGACCGCGGCCCAGGCGTTGGCGAGGCCCGCGTTACCGCCGGAGGCGATGACGATGCCGGCCTCGGGCATCGTGCCGGCCGCGACGTGCGTCGCAACGAAGTTGGCCGCGCCCCGCGCCTTGAAACTCCCGGTGTGCTGGAGGTGTTCGAGGGCGAACCACAACTCGGCACCGGCCCGTGCGAGGGCAACTGGCCGGATGTGATCGGCAATCCGCTCGGCGGCGGCCTTGATGTCGTCGTACGTCACGATCTCCGTCATGAGCGGCCCCCTGCCGAGATCTGACCGTTTTCCACCGGCTTCGCCGCATACGGCGCGGCGTATGGCCGACTCATCCTGCTGCGCGACATTCACGTTCCTTACGGTTGGCGTGCGATGGCGTGGACGGGCCGCGGGATGCCTGGGGTCGGGGGCGGGAACTCCACACCAGGTTGTGCGCGGTTGTATACGGCTGTGCACGGTTGCGCTGGCCTGCGCGCGTCTGCACTGGCCTGCACGGGCACGTACGGGCCTGCCTGGGCCTGCGCTGATCAGCATCGGTCCATAGCGGCCCGTAGTGGTCAGGCCCGGCCAGCACCGGGCGACACTGGTCACGACCGGCCAGGACCGAATGGGGTCGGTCCGCACCGAACGGGCAACCGGTCGCGGGGCCAAGGGCCCACCGATGGCTGACGGCGGTGGGCGTCCAGCCCGCGGCGCCCGCCCCTGACGCCCGCCGTGGCGAGCGGTACGCCCACCCGCCGGCCCGCTCTCCGAGCCGTCGACCCACGCAGGGTCCCGCCCCATTCTCCCAGGTCACCTCGGTGGCCACCTCCAACGGCACGGTACCCATTGCCGGAGCGCACCGACGGACCTTTGTTGCGGAAGGTGCCAGAGCGAGGCGAGCAGCGGGCCGCGCAAGGCGTGCGGAGACTCGGCCGTACGAGGGCAGACATGGGCAAATGCGGGATGGTGGCAGTTCATGTGACGGCACATAACGGTCACTTGAGCATGCTAGAGAACCAGCCATGGTCAGGTTCGTGCACAAGCAGTGGGCGTACGCGGCGGTGATCGCGACGGCCGCGGCGCTCTCCGGGGTACTCGGCTACCTCGTCACGGGCTCGCTCGGGCTGCCGGACGGGATCGCCGTGTGGTTGCTGATGGGCGTGGTCGTGGTGGGGGCGGTGAGCCGTCGGATGCGTACCGGGAGGTTGTCGGACGTGGCCGCGTTCCGGCAGGCGGCACCGCTCGCGGACCCTGCCCACGCGCTGACCGCACGCGCCGCGGCCTGGACGGGGATGCGCCGCTTCTACGCGACGATGCTCGCGTTCTGGCTCATCCTCGGGACGGCGCTGGCCTGCGTGGAACCACGAGTCACGACCCTCGCCCTCCTCCTCGCGCTGGACCCGCTGCTCCGGGGCGAGCCCGCGGCCCGCTGGGAGCGGCGGCATCGCGTGCTGCTCTGGCAGGGCCGGGTGAACCAGCGGGAACAGCAGCCGGCCGGCACGGGTCTGGCAGCGCTGTTCACCTCGCCTCACCCGATCGCGGCGACTCCTCCGGTACCTCCCGCGCCTCCGGTACCTCCCGCGCCTCCCGTGCCTCCCGTGCCTCCGGCAACTGCGCCCACCGCCTGACGCGGGGCCGGGCCCATGGCCTGGTGCGGTCGGTGGGGTCAGTGGGGTCAGCGAGTACCGGCGGGATTGGCCGGGTCGGCGGGTCGGCGGGTCGGCGGGTCGGCGGGTCGGCGGGTCGGCGGGTCGGCGGGTCGGCGGGCAATACCAGCCCAGTTCGCGCGGCCCGCGCGGCCATACAACTACGCGGCCGTCACCATCGCCGGTCACCGGTCACCGGTTGCCTGTCACCAGTCACCGGTTGCCATCGCCGTACTAGTTGATCAGTCGCCGTACGCACCGCCCAGCAGCGCCAGTACGGCGGTCAACAGGCCGAGCGTCGCGCCGAAGGCGGCCCCCGCGCGGGCCGTCGCGGCGGGCAGTGTCGCGCCGTCCACGGACGCCAGGACCCCTGCGACGGCCGCCACCAGCAACGACAGCAGCGCCGCTGCCACGAACCCGACGGCGAGCAGGGTCAGTTTCGTGCTTCCCGTCACGGTCAACACCCTTTCGGTCGACGATGGTCCGGTGCCCGCGAAGGAGCGCCGTGCCCGGTTGGTCGGGCGGTGTCCACGGTGGGCGGCCGGCCGTTCGGCGGCGTTCGGGCGGACGGAACTGAACGACGTCGAACGCGATGAATGCGATGAATGCGACGAGCACGCGGAACGCGACGACGCATACGACGGGGCGGGGGTACGGGACGGCGATGACCACGAACGACGAGGCGGCCGACGCCACGGGGGCGGAACCCGCGCGGGAGATGACGCCCGGCGCCGAGGCCGAACCGCTGGAGCGGCTGGTCGACACCCTGCGCACGGCGCGCCTGCGGCGTCGGATGACCATGGCCTCGGTGACGACGCGCTCCGGGCTCGGCCGTACCACGGTCAGCCAGGCGTTCAGCGGCCGTTCCCTGCCCAGCGCGGAGACGCTGGTGGCGCTGGCGGGTGCGCTGGGGCTGGCGGCGGACACACTGCTCGCCCTGCGCTCGGCGTGCCTACGGCGCCCCGACACGGTCCCGCACGCCCCTCCACGCCTCCTTGCCACCGGCAGCGTACGGAACACGGAACTCCGCCCCCCTGAGCCTGAGCCCGCAGCCGGCTCCGCCGACCTCACCTTCGAGTCCCGCTACCGCAGCTACCTGCGCGAACGCCATGGCCACCTCACCGTCGTCGGACTCGACCTGCGCGGCGACGCCCAGGTGTGGTGGCCGCTGGACGCCGCCTATCTCAGCCTGGAGTTGGCCGATCGCCGCGCCGTACGCGTCGGCGACGGTTTGGGCAGCGGGCAGCAGCGTACGGAGCGGGCCGAGGTGGCGCTCGCCGGCCGGTGGCGCGTACTGGTCCGCGGGCTCGCCGGGAGCGGCAAGACCACCCTGGTGCAGTGGCTCGCCTGCGCCAGCGCCAGCGGTGACCTGCCCGAACCGCTGCGGGAGCTGCGCGGGACGGTCGCCTTCGTCCTGCCCATGCGGACGATCTCGCGACGCGGCGAACTGCCCCGCCCGGCAGACTTCCTGGCCGCCGTCGGCTGCCCGCTGGCCGAGGCCCAGCCGGACGGCTGGGCCGATCGCGTCCTGTCGTCCGGTCGCGGACTGGTCCTGGTGGACGGCTTGGACGAGGTGCCGCGGGCGTTCCGCGACCGGGCCGGCGACTGGTTACGGGAGTTGACGGCGGCGTACGGAACGGCGCGTGTGGTGGCCACCACACGGCCGACCGCGGTCCCCGAACGCTGGCTCCAGGAGGTGTCGTTCAGCGAACTGGCGGTCCGTCCGATGACCGGCGCCGATGTGAGCGTCTTCATCTCCCGCTGGCACACGGCGGCGCGCGAGGGGGCGCCGAGCACCGAGGCGCGCGCCCGGCTCGACGTACTGGAACGGGAACTACGCGAGAAGGTCCGGGCCAAGCGGGACCTCGCGCTGCTCACCACCACCCCCCTGCTGTGCGCGCTGGTGTGCGCCCTGCACCGGGACCGCGGGGGCCAGCTCCCGCACGACCGGGTGGAGATCTACGAGGCCGCGCTCTCCATGCTGCTGTACCGGCGCGACCAGGAACGCGAGGTGCACCGGCCGGAAGGGATCGCGCTCAGCGAGAAGGAGAGCATTCAACTCCTCCAGAAACTCGCCTACTGGCTGACGCTCAACGGCCAGACCGAACTGGTCGCGACGACGGCCACCTGGCTGATCGACGACGCGCTCAGCAGCATGGCGCCGGTGGCGGAGCAGGGCGACGCGGCGGCGGTCCTCGACCATCTGGTCGGGCGGACCGGGCTGCTGCGCGCCCCGACGACGGACACGATCGACTTCGTACACCGCACGTTCCAGGACTTTCTGGGCGCGAAGGCGGCCGTCGAGGGCTACCACCTGCCGTTGATCGTCAAGAACGCCCATGACGAACAGTGGGAGGACGTGGTGCGCATGGCGGTCGCCCACGCGCGCCCCGACGAACGCGCCACGCTGCTGCGCGGCATCATCGAACGCGCCGACCGGCAACAGCAGCACCGCACCCGGTTACGGCTGCTCGCCCTCGCCTGCCTCCAGCACGCGACGGAGCTGGACGCCACGATCCGCTCCGAGATCGAGGCCGGTGCAGCCGCGCTGATACCGCCGCGTTCCGTAGCCGAGGCCGTAGCACTGTCCCAGGTGGGCCTGGTCGCCCTCGACCTGTTGCCCCGCCCGTCAGAACTGAAGGAAGACGAGAGGGTGGCGACCGTTCATACGGCACAAATGGTCGCCGGAGATGCAGGGTTGGCCTATCTGGCGGCGTTCGCAGGCCCACAGAGCGAAGCGGTCCACGAGGCACTCGCCAACAACTGGGAGAGGTTCGACGCCGAACAGTACGTGACAGAAGTGCTGGCGTCGGTCCCCGGTCCGGCGTACGTCACTCTCGTCGACGCACGGCAACTAGCGGCCATCAGAAGTTTGGACGTGAACGGCATCTCCTACCTAGGCGACCTGACCGGCGCCCAGTTGGCGCGTCTTCCCCAGGCGCCCGCCCTGCGCGAAATTTCCTTGATCGCCAACGATGCCATCACCGACCTGAGGTGGGTCACCGCGTTCCCCGCACTAAAGTCTCTGACGCTGATCAGCTGCATGAGACTACGCAGCCTGGACGGGCTCCAGCACACCGAGATCAGCCACCTCGTCCTGGATAATCTCGATGGCAAACTCGACGTGGGAGCCCTGGAGCACCTGCCCACCCTGCACCACCTCGAACTGGCCACCGAGTTGCCCGACCGGGGGATCAGCGAGCTTCCCGCCTGCAATGGGCTCGCAGGTCTGTGGCTGGACTCGATCTTCTTCGAGAGTGCGGATCTCAACGGGCTGGCGCGCTGGCGCAAGTTGACCACACTGGCGCTGCCGAGCGAGCCCTTCGTGGAGGAGTTCGTCGAGGTCCGGGGCCTCCCGAGGCTGACGACCCTGTGCGTCTGGGATCTCAACCTCACCGCCGGCACACCGCTGGCCGAGGTTCCGCCGCTGCCGGGCATCACTTCGGCAAGGCTGACGACCACTTCCCGGAACTGCGACCTGACTCAGGTCGCACGACTCTTCCCTGGAGCCCGCACCATCTCACTGACCTCGTTCACCAGCGGCGCATCGGTCGACCTCACCCCCCTGTCCGCGCTGCCCCACCTGCAACGCCTGGCGCTCACCGACTTCACCACCATCACCGGCACCACACACTTCGGCCCCGACGTGGTCCAGATCTCACCACGCCCCCGACACTGACCTGCCGCCCCCGCCAGCCCACACCCCGCTAGCCCCTCCCCCACGGCTCCCACCTGCACCTCCCACTCCATCGGACCCATCGGTCGATCACACTCACCCTCAAGACGGAACCGATTGGTACCATCTGAAGGTCGCAGGTGCTCAACGGGTGCCCATCCGCGCCCTGAACGAGGGGACTTCACGATGAGCCGCTACGCGCATCTGGCCTACACCGACAGCGTTCTGCGCATGCAGCGGGAGGAGGGAAGCGCCGCCAGCGGGGCCCGCGCCCTGGCGCACGGCGATGCGCCGGAGCCCATCGGAACCCGCGAAGCGGCCTTCATCGCCTCACGGGACGGCTTCTACCTGGGCTCGGTCAGCGAGACGGGCTGGCCCTACGTGCAGTACCGCGGCGGCCCGCCCGGCTTCCTGCACGTCTTGGACGAATGGACCCTCGGGTACGCCGACGTACGGGGCAACCGGCAGTACATCTCCACCGGCAACGTGCGGGCCGACGGGCGCGTCGCCCTGTTCCTGATGGACTACGCGCGACAGGCCAGGCTCAAGTTCTTCGGGCGGGCCGAGATCAAGTCGCTGGGCGACCACCCGGAGTTGGCCGAACGGCTCGACCGGATACGGACCGACGGTCGGGTGGAACGACTGGTGACGATCCGGATCGAAGGGTTCAACTGGAACTGCCCCCAGCACATCACCCCGCGTTTCACCCAGTACGAACTGTCCGCCGCCCTACCCGCGGTACGCGCCCACATCGCCGAGGTGGAGTCGGAGAACGCGCAACTGCGCTCGTCCCGGGCCGAACTGGCCGACCGCAACACCACCCAGGAACAGCGGCTGGCCGTGCTCACCCAGCACACCGCCGACCTGGAACGGGCCAACACGGCACTGGAGGAGGAGGTCCATCGCCTCCGCACGCTGGTGGCGACCGGCGGCTGATCCCTACGGCGGCCCGTTCCTGCTCCGTCACGCCACTGGCCGGTCGCCCTGCCGATGAGGTGCCACGCCGCGCTGGCAGGGTGGCCCGGCGCGGCACCGGGCCGGCCGGGAGGTGGGCCGGCGGGGTGGCCGGGTTGGTGCCCGGCAAGGTGGTGGGCCGACAAGGTGGCTGTCAGGCGGGGAAGCCGGTCGGCGGCCGGCCCCGCGCGCGTTCACTCCAGCAGTCGTCGGGCGATCTCGCGGGCCCGGAGGGCCGCTGCCGGGGTGCGTTCGTACATCGTGGTGACCGTCGCCCCGTCCATCAGCAGGACGAACTGTTCCGCCAGCACCTCGTGGCGCTCGTACCCGGCTTCCTCGATCAACTGCCCGACGTAGCCGATGAGCCGGCGCTTGTGGGCCTCTGCCAACCGGTACACCTCGCTGGTCGGATCGGCCGTCTCGGCCATCGCGTTGATGAACGCACAGCCGTGGAACCCCTGGTCCTGCGCCCGGTCCGCCAGCGCGTCGAACACGGCGAGCGGTCCGCCCCCGTGCGCGGCCACAGCGCCCTTCAGCCATGCCGTCCAGTGCTCGCCGCGGCGCACCAACACGGCTGCGACCAGTGCGTCCTTGCCGACGAAGTGCCGGTAGAAGGAGGCCCGCCCCACCCCGGAGGCCGTCAGCAACCGCTCCACGCCGACCGCCTGGATGCCCTCCGCATAGAACAGTTCCTCGGCGGTCTCCAACAGGCGGTCACGGGCACGCGTGGGCATGCCGCAACGTTAACCGATGCCCCTCCACCCCCTGCCTCGCCACCTCCGTACGACCCCGCCAGTCCATGGCCCATCTACCCCGGCCCCTGCCGACCGTTCCACGCAACGCCCCGTGCCGGCCCGGTTCGCCGGGCTCTCCGCGCTAACCCGTCGCGGCCCCCGTCCTGGTCGGCGTCACCAGGCCCGACTCGTACGCCAAGATCACGAGCTGTGCCCGGTCGCGGGCCATCAGCTTGCCCATGATGCGGCTGACGTGCGTCTTGGCGGTGAACGGGCTCAGGCCCAGCGCCTCGGCGATCTCCGCATTGTTCAGGCCCCGGCCCACCAGGGTCAGGACCTGGCACTCGCGGTCGGAGAGCGCGGTCAGGGCCTCGGGCGGCGCGGCCGGTGAAGGGGTCGCAGGGAGGCGGAGGACCCGGGCAATGAGCCGGGCCGTGGGCCCCGGCGACAACAGGGCGTCGCCCGCCGCCACCGTACGGATCGCCTCCAGCAGCTCAGCCGGTTTGGTGTCCTTCACCAGGAACCCGGAGGCCCCGGCGCGCAGCGCGTCCACGATGTACTCATCGGTGTCGTACGTGGTGAGCACCAGCACCTTCACGCCGGCCAGGTCCGCGTCGGCCGCGATGCGCCGGGTCGCCTCGATGCCGTCCAGCTCCGGCATGCGGATGTCCATCACCACCAGATCGGCGCCGCCCGTACGGGCCAGTTCGACGGCCTCCCTGCCGTTCCCCGCCTGGCCGACCACCTCCATGTCGCGAGCCGACTCGACCAGCATCGCGAACGCGGCCCGCACCAGCGTCTGGTCATCGGCGAGCAGCACCCTGATGGGCTGCGGCGCACTCATCACGCGTCCCCCTCTCGTCCGTCCCGTGTCCCGGGCGCGTCCGTCCCCGCGGCGCCGGGACGCCCCTCGGTCGTCCCCGCTGCGTCGACCGCTTCGGCTATCTCGTTCTCGTCCACCGGTCTGCTCCTCGTCTCGCCGTTCGCCCGGTTCCTCGCTCCGCACCGCGCCGCCGACCACCCTCCGGTCGCCGACTTCCCCGCGGCGGCCAGCCGGCCCGCGGTCGGCACCCCCTCACCCACATCAGTTGCCGCATCCCCTTCCGACCCGGCCGGCGGCTGTCCTGCTGCCGGTGGCCCGGCGGCGCCTTCGTACGTCGGCGGCGCCCCGGGGCCGCCGCGCGGGGCAGTGCCCAGCGGCAGGACCGCCCGCACGACGAAGCCCGGGCCATCCGCGCGCCAGCCGGCCGACACCGAACCGCCCACGCTCCGGGCACGTTCGCGCATACCTGCAATGCCGAATCCGTCGACGTCGTGCGGACTCGCCACGATCGCCCCGCCCCCACCCGGACCGCCCGAGCCAGCACCACCGGCACCCGAGCCTGCGGCACCCGTCCCCCCAGCGCCCCGGCCGTACCCACCGCGCCCCGGCCCCGGCCACTGGGGCGACACATGACCACTGGGCACACGACTGCTGGTCGTACGGTCGTTGCTCATACGATCGTTGGCCGTACGGTCATTGGTTGCGCGGCCATGGGTCGCGCGGTGGCCCGCCCCCCCGCCCCCCGGGGGGGGGCCCGGGGGCCCTGCTACGACGGGCGGTGCAACATCACCGTGAAGAAGTCCCAGACCATCAAGGTCAACGGCAAGAAGTTCG
>NZ_JBEHZD010000223.1:0-11726 GCF_040240285.1 Streptomyces sp. HSW2009
GGGGGGGGGGGCGCGCCCGTGGTAAACCCCCGGGGGGGGGGGGTTACCCGCCAGGGGGGCCCCCGGCCCCCCAGGGCGGCGCCCCGCGCCCGCGGCGGCGCCCTCGCCGACGGCATCCGCTGGGCCGCCGACCACGGCGCCGACGTGATCAACCTGTCGCTCGGCGACGACAGCGAGTCCGCCCACCCCGCGCGCCGCGAGGACGCCGCCGTCCAGTACGCGCTGCGCAAGGGCGTCGTGGTCGTCGCGTCCGCGGGCAACGGCGGCGGCGAGGGCGACCGGGTGTCCTACCCGGCCGCCTACCCGGGCGTGATCGCCGTGACCGCGGTGGACCGGTACGGCAGCCGGGCCGCCTTCTCCACCCGCCGCTGGTACGCCACGATCTGCGCCCCCGGCGTGGACGTCGTCATCGCCGACCCCAACCGCCGCTACTACCAGGGCTGGGGCACCAGCGCCGCGTCCGCCTTCGTCTCCGGCGCCGCCGCGCTGGTGCGCTCCGCCCACCCGGACCTCAGCCCCGTACAGATCAAGCGGCTGCTCACGGAGACCGCCCAGGACCGGCCGGAAGGGGGCCGCAACGACGAACTCGGGGCCGGCATGGTCGACGTCACCGCCGCCATCGAAGCGGCCGGCCGGCTCCCGGCCGCGGCCCAGCTCCCGCGCGCCGCCGACTACCCCGACCGCTACTTCGGCCGCGGCCCCGAGCGCGAATCGACCGACGAGGGCGCCGCCCCCAGCAAACTCGCCCTGACGGCCGGCTTCGCCGGTGCGGCCCTGCTGCTCACCGCGGTCTTCCTGTGGCGCGACCGGACCCCCACAGCACGCCCCCTGACCACGGCCCCCACCACACCGCCCGACGCGGGCTGACCGGCCCACCCCGAGCAGCCGTACCGCCCACCGCGCCCGCCGCCGCCCCGGGTAGCCTCGACGCGTGGCGCTCAAGAACATTCCCGACCCCGGTTTCTCCGACGACGACGGCTCGGCCGACGCGCAGCTCACCGCGGCGCTCGCCGCCTGGGCCGCGGACCCGGCCGCTGAGCCGCAGGTGCTCCGCGCACTGGCCGGGGCCAGGCTGCTGGTGCCGGTGGTCGCCGTGCTCGGCGAGGTGGAGGAGGTGCCGACCGCCGACGGCGGCACGCTGCGCCGCGAGAAGACGAGCGACATGGCCGTCCCCACCCTGGAGGCCCCGGGCGGGCGGCGCGCGCTGCCGGCCTTCACCTCGATCGAGGCACTGGCCCGCTGGCGCCCGGACGCCAGGCCGGTCGCGGTCCCGCTGCACCAGGCGCTCCAGGCCGTCGCGCACGAGCGGGCCGACACCCTCGTACTCGACCTCGCAGGCCCGGTCACCTACGCCCTGACCGGCCCCGCGCTGCTCGCCGTCGCCGAGGGGCGGACCACCGTCGACCCGCTGACCGACCCGGCCGTGGCGCAGGCGCTGCGCACCGTGCTCGCGGCCGAGGCGGGCGTGCTGCGCGCGCATCTGGCGCCGGCCGGCCAGGCCGACGCCGACGGCACCCTGGCGCTGACCCTGGCCGCCGACGTGCCCGCCCGCGAGGTGGCCGAGCGCGTCGCCGGCGCCCTCGCGGCGGACGAGGTGCTGCGCGCCCGCCTGGTCCGCGGTCTGCAATTGGCCCTGCTCCCGGCCCACGCGACCCTCCCGGGCGAGCCGCTGTACGTGGCCTAGCCGCGCTGCTCTGCCGGGTCTGCCGGGGCCGTACGAATCTGCCGGTCCCACCGGGGCCCGTACGGACCAGTCGGGGCTGTGGGGGTCCCGGCCCCGAGCCCGCCACCGACACCACGCGCGGCCTCTCGTACGAGCAGCACGCCGGCCGCCCCACCCCGGCCGCACGGGCCACACCCGCCCCGCCCATCGCGTACGCGCGCGTGGGTCCCCGGGGCGTGGCTCACGCGTGTCCCCGGCCCCGACTGCCGCATGCGTGGGTGCACCCATCGGACGACCGGGCCCCACCGCGAGCCACCGCGGGCGGCCGGCCCGCGCAGCGATCCCGCATCCCGAACCCCGTACTTGCCCTACGCCCGCCCTCTCTCACCACCAACGCGCGAAATGCCCCATAACACCCCACAATGCAACAGGGGCATTCCCCGATCATCCACCCAAGGGAGCGCGGCATGGAGACGACGCGAATGGAGACGAGGCCCATCATCTCGGAGTTCGTCGGGACGCTGCTGCTGGTGTTCTTCGCGGTGGGGTCAGCGGTGCTCGCGGCCGACTACATCGGCACCGTCGGCATCGCCCTCGCCTTCGGCTTCACCCTGCTCGCCCTCGCCTACGCGCTCGGCCCGATCTCCGGCTGCCACGTCAACCCGGCCGTGACGCTGGGGATGTTGGCGGCCGGCCGGATCTCGGTGCGTACGGCGGTCGAGTACTGGATCGCCCAGTTCCTCGGCGGCATCGCGGGTGCGGCCATCCTGTTCCTGCTGGCCAAGCAGGTCCCCGGGCTGGAGACCAGCGGCGCCTTCGGCAGCAACGGCTACGGCGACCGCTCGGCCGTGCACATCAACACCGGCGGTGCCTTCCTGGCCGAGGTGGTGCTGACGTTCCTGTTGGTGTTCGTGGTGCTCGCGGTCACCCACAAGGTGGCCGTGGTCGGCTTCGACGGACTGCCGATCGGCCTGGCGCTCGGCGTGATCCACCTGGTCGGCATCCCGCTCACGGGCACCTCGGTGAACCCGGCGCGCAGCTGCGGGCCGGCGATCTTCGCCGGCACCGACGCGCTCGAACAGTTCTGGCTGTTCCTGATCGCCCCGCTGGGGGGCGCGGTCCGCGCGACGCTGTGCCACCAGTTCACCCACCCGCGCCCCGGCGACCTGCTCGACCGGGAGCGCGCCGAGGTCTGACCCCGGCCCGCCACCGACGCGCCGCCGCCCCGCCCCCTTCCGGAGCGGGGCGGCGACGCGCCCGGCCGCTATCCGGCGGGGGCACGGGGCGCGGGGTGCAGCGGCCGGTCAGCCGCCGAAGACCGGCCCGGTGAACTTCTCGCCCGGCCCCTGGCCCGGCTCGTCCGGCACCACCGACGCCTCACGGAAGGCGAGCTGGAGCGACTTGAGGCCGTCCCGCAGCGGCGCCGCGTGGTACGAGCCGACCTCGGTCGCGCTCGCGGTGACCAGCCCGGCCAGCGCGGTGATCAGCTTCCGCGCCTCGTCCAGGTCCTTGTGCTCGGGCCCCTCCTCGGCCAGCCCCAGGTTGACCGCGGCGGCGCTCATCAGGTGCACCGCAACCGTCGTGATCACCTCGACCGCGGGCACCTCCGCGATGTCCCGGGTCATGGTGTCGAAGTCGGGGTTCTCACTCTGGTCCTGGGTCGGCTGCTGGGCGTCGGCGTCGCTCATGGCTCTCTCGTCTGTCGGAAGTCGGTGGTACGCCAGGCGCCGTAGGTGTCGACCGGGCGCCGGGCGGGTTCATACGGCAGGACACCGGCACGCGCGCGGGGGAATCGCGTACGCGCTCAGGCCCGCGGCGCGTGCCACAGCGGCCGTACGTGCCATGGCCCGGCCAGGTGGTCCCTACGCATCGTACGAGAGGAGCCGGGCGGCCCCTCACGTGCGCTGCGCAGGGCCGGTGCGCAGGGCGGGCGCGCGGGGCGGTGCGGCCGGCCGTGCGGGGCCGGGGCCGCTGGGCGAGCGCTCTTGACAGCGCCCGCGGAGGCGCCCGCGCTAGACTCGTGTAACATTGCATGTGACCGGCTGGGCATTGGTGTGCCCGGCCCACAAGTGGAGGCTCCGACTCTCCCACCTTGCTGGCCCTTGAGGCCGGCGGGTCCCGGTCCGGTAGGGCCCGTCGTTCCGTACGGACGACGTGGAGCTGCCTGATGCGCCCCGCGGTGATGCCGCAGCGGTGCTCCCGGAAAGCGTGGAGCCCCCCTGTGTCCCGTACGGGGCGTTTTGTGCGTCTCGGCACGGTGGTCACACCGAAAACTGACGTTACGCGGCTGTCCGCCAGGCCGCCGCGTGGTGCAACTGAGGAGGCCCCATCAGCGCCGAGCCCCGCATCAACGACCGGATTCGCGTCCCCGAGGTGCGACTCGTCGGTCCCAGTGGCGAGCAAGTGGGCATCGTTCCTCTTGCCAAGGCCCTGGAGCTTGCGCAGGAGTACGACCTGGACCTGGTCGAGGTCGCGGCGAACGCCCGTCCGCCGGTCTGCAAGCTCATGGACTACGGAAAGTTCAAGTACGAGTCGGCCATGAAGGCCCGTGAGGCGCGCAAGAACCAGGCGCACACGGTCATCAAGGAGATGAAGCTCCGGCCGAAGATCGACCCGCACGACTACGACACCAAAAAGGGTCACGTCGTCCGGTTCCTCAAGCAGGGCGACAAGGTCAAGATCACGATCATGTTCCGTGGTCGTGAGCAGTCCCGGCCGGAGCTCGGCTACCGACTGCTCCAGCGGCTCGCGGAGGACGTCCAGGACCTCGGCTTCGTGGAGTCGAACCCGAAGCAGGACGGCCGGAACATGATCATGGTTCTCGGTCCGCACAAGAAGAAGACCGAGGCCATGGCCGAAGCCCGCGAGGCGCAGGCCGCCCGCAAGGCGGAACGCCAGGGCACCGTGGCGGACGCTCCCGAGCAGTCCGCCGAGGAGCCGGCCGAGGCGTGATCGTGGCGGCCTGAGCCCGAGGCCGCAACGCCGGGGCCCACCCCGGAACCCAACTGAACGAGCTGACGCTCCGGCACGCCCGCACTGGCTGCCGAGCGCCCCCGACGAGAAGAGAACGGCGACATGCCGAAGAACAAGACGCACAGCGGTGCCAGCAAGCGCTTCAAGGTCACCGGCTCCGGCAAGGTGCTCCGCCAGCGCGCCGGTCGCCGCCACCTTCTTGAGCACAAGTCGTCCACGCTGACGCGCCGCCTCGCAGGAACCGTCGAACTGGCCCCGGCCGACGCCAAGAAGGTCAAGAAGCTTCTCGGCAAGTGACGCCGCCCCCGCTCCGGCGGGGTGCGCGTCGAGTTCGGGACCCATTCGTTTCCGGGCCGTGTGAGGTAACCACGGCCCCGTACAAGGAGTTAAACAAGTGGCACGCGTCAAGCGGGCAGTCAACGCCCACAAGAAGCGCCGGGCGATCCTGGAGCAGGCCAGCGGCTACCGGGGCCAGCGCTCGCGCCTGTACCGCAAGGCGAAGGAGCAGGTCACCCACTCTCTCGTCTACAACTACAACGACCGCAAGAAGCGCAAGGGCGACTTCCGGCAGCTCTGGATCCAGCGCATCAACGCCGCTGCCCGTGCCAACGGCATGACGTACAACCGCTTCATCCAGGGTCTGAAGGCCGCCAACGTCGAGGTGGACCGCAAGATCCTGGCGGAGCTCGCGGTCAACGACGCGAACGCGTTCGCGACGCTCGTCGAGGTGGCCCAGAAGGCGCTGCCCAGCGACGTCAACGCCCCCAAGGCCGCCTGAGCGGTTTTCGAGGCCCGGGCCCCACACGGCCCACACTGAACCCGCAGGCGGCCCCCGCCTGCGGGTTCGCTGCTTCCCCCGATGCTTCCCGGGCACCGAGCGGGAAGCAACGCCCCTGGCACCAGCACCACCGCACCCGGAAGCGAGTACCACCACATGGCGGCCCCCGAGCTGACCTCCCTGCGATCGCCGCGCGTCCTGGCCGCCCGCCGACTGGCCCGCCGCAACGCCAGGACCAAGGAGCGCAGGTTCCTCGCCGAGGGCCCGCAGGCGGTGCGCGAAGCGGTCGCCAGGCACCGCACCGACGCCGGTGACGGCACCCTGGTCGAGGTGTTCGCCACGCCCGAGGCGGCCGAGCGGCACGCCGACATCGTGGCCGCCACGCACGCCGCCGGCGTCCCGGTGGTGACCGTCAGCGACGCGGTGGTCGCCGAGATCTCGCAGACCGTGACGCCGCAGGGGCTGGTCGGCGTCTGCCGCTTCCTGGACGCGCCGCTGGCCGACGTGCTGGCCGCCCGGCCCAAGCTGATCGCCGTACTCGCCCACGTACGCGACCCCGGCAACGCCGGCACGGTGCTGCGCTGCGCGGATGCGGCCGGCGCCGACGCGGTCATCCTCACCGACGCCTCCGTCGACCTGTACAACCCCAAGTCCGTACGGGCCTCGGTCGGCTCGCTCTTCCACCTGCCGGTGACCGTCGGGGTGCCCGTCGAGCGGGTGGTGCACGGGTTGCACGAAGCGGGCGTACGGGTGCTCGCCGCCGATGGGGCCGGCGCACGGGACCTGGATGCGGAACTGGACGCGGGCCGCATGAGCGGGCCCACGGCGTGGGTGTTCGGCAACGAGGCGTGGGGGCTCCCGGAGGAGACCCGGGCGCTCGCCGACGAGGTCGTGCGGGTGCCCATCCACGGCAAGGCCGAGAGCCTGAACCTGGCGACCGCCGCCGCCGTGTGCCTGTATGCCTCCGCACGCGCCCAGCGCGCCCGCTCGTAGCGACGGAGGGGCTCCGCAGCGTCACCTTGACCTAGTAGGGTTGCGCCCCTGGGGCCCGGGAGGGGGTGCAGCATGAACGTCAGGATTTCCGGCGCGGCGGCCACCTCGCCCGCGCCCGGAGCGTGCCTGCCCGGCGAGATCGCCACCTGGGCGACCGAGTCCGCGTCCGCCGGAGCACCCACCGAAGCGCGTACGGGAACACACGCCGAGCCACACCCCGCAGCACCCGCCGACACGTACGCCGACGTGCACTCCGACGACCTCCCCGACGGCCTGGTCGTCGCCGACGAGAACGGCTGCGTGACCTGCTTCAACGCCGCCGCCGCCCGGATCACCGCCACCCCAGCGGCCGAGGCGCTCGGCCGCCCGCTCGACCAGGTGCTGCCCCTGGAGGACCTGGAGGGGCGCCGCTGGTGGGCGCTGACCGACCCGTACGGGGGACTCGCCATCCGCGGCGGCCAACCCGAGCGCAACCTGCTGCTGCCCGGCGGGCGCGAGGTGCTGGTGGCCGCGCGGTACGTGCGCGTCCACCCCACGGGGCCGGTGCGCAAGGTGGTCGTCACGCTGCGCGGCACCGAGGCCAGGCGGCGCACCGAGCGCTCGCACGCCGAGCTCATCGCCACCGTGGCGCACGAACTGCGCTCGCCGCTCACCTCGGTCAAGGGGTTCACGGCCACCCTGCTGGCCAAGTGGGAGCGGTTCACCGACGACCAAAAGCGGCTGATGCTGGAGACCGTCGACGCCGACGCCAACCGCGTCACCCGGCTCATCGCCGAGCTGCTCGACATCTCCCGGATCGACTCCGGCCGGCTTGAGGTGCGCCGCCAGCCCGTGGACATCGCCGCCGCCGTGCGCCGGCACGTCCAGGCCCACACCACCGCAGGCCAGCGCACCGACCACTTCCTGATCAAGGTCGTGGAGCCGCTGCCCGACCTGTGGGCCGACCCCGACAAGGTCGACCAGGTGCTGGGCAACCTGCTGGAAAATGCGGTGCGGCACGGCGCGGGAACGGTCACCATCGAGGTGCAGCCCACCGTCATCCCCGCCAAGTCCGAAGGGTCCATCGTGGACACCGCAGCCCAGCCGAGCACGGCCGTCACCATCAGTGACGAGGGTTCCGGCATCCCCGAGGAGTCCATGGCCCGGGTCTTCACCCGCTTCTGGCGCGGCAGCAAGCGCGGCGGCACCGGCCTCGGGCTGTACATCGTCAAGGGGATCGTCGAGGCGCACGGCGGGACGATCACCGTCGGCCGCTCCCGCGCCGGCGGCGCAGAGTTCCGATTTACCCTGCCCGTGGGGGCCCCGGCCTATCTGGCCTGACCACCGCCGGGCAGCGGCCCGGCGCCCCTACGGGCTCGATCGAGTACGGACGCCCCGTAGACTCGACCTTTGGCACCTTTGGCACCACCGTCGTCGGCCGAGCCACACGTGCTCGGTCCGCGGACGAGCGAGGCGCCGAGGCGGGGCGAAGCCAATAGCCAATCGGAAGCACGGGAAGAGATGTCGGCACCCAACAAGTCCTACGACCCGGTAGAGGTCGAGGCACTGAAACCGGAAGAGATCGCCCGGATGCGGGACGAGGCGCTGGCCGCGTTCGCCGCGGCCGGGGACCTCGCGGCGCTGCACGAGGCGAAGATCGCGCACACCGGCGACCGCTCGCCGCTGGCGCTGGCCAACCGTGAGATCGGCGCGCTGCCGCCGCACGCCAAGGCCGACGCGGGCAAGCGCGTCGGCGGCGCGCGCGGCGAGGTCAACCGCGCGTTCAAGACGCGGCAGGAGGAACTGGAGGCGGAGCGCGACGCGCGCGTCCTGGTCGAGGAGGCGGTGGACGTCACGCTGCCCGGCGACCGTCTGACGCCCGGCGCCCGGCACCCGCTCACCACCCTCTCCGAGCGCATCGAGGACATCTTCGTGGCCATGGGCTACGAGGGCGCCGCGGGGCCCGAGGCGGAGGCGGAGTGGTTCAACTTCGACGCGCTCAACTTCACGCCCGACCACCCGGCGCGCGCCACCCAGGACACCTTCTTCGTGCGTGCGGACGCCGAGCGGGAGCCGGTGGACGAGGCGGAGTCCGGCATCGTGCTGCGCACCCACACCTCGCCGGTGCAGGTGCGGGCGATGCTCGACCGCGAGCCGCCGGTGTACGTGATCTGCCCCGGCCGCGTGTACCGCACCGATGAGCTCGACGCCACCCACACCCCCGTCTTCCACCAGGTGGAGCTCCTCGCCATCGACGAGGGGCTGACCATGGCCGACCTGAAGGGCACCTTGGACCACATGGTCCAGAGCCTGTTCGGGGCGGACGTGCACACCCGGCTGCGGCCCAACTACTTCCCCTTCACCGAGCCCTCCGCCGAGATGGACATGGAGTGCTACGTGTGCCGCGGGGCCTCGGTCGGCAACCCCGACCGCCCCTGCCGCACCTGCTCGTCCGAGGGCTGGATCGAGCTCGGTGGCTGCGGCATGGTCAACCCGCGCGTCCTGGTCGCCTGCGGCGTGGACCCGGAGAAGTACAGCGGGTTCGCCTTCGGCTTCGGCATCGAACGGATGCTGATGTTCCGCCACAACGTCGAG
This sequence comes from Streptomyces sp. HSW2009, assembly GCF_040240285.1. Classification (NCBI taxonomy): domain Bacteria; kingdom Bacillati; phylum Actinomycetota; class Actinomycetes; order Kitasatosporales; family Streptomycetaceae; genus Streptomyces; species Streptomyces sp. HSW2009. Next base: position 8,982 of record NZ_JBEHZD010000223.1, read on the forward strand.
GACATGCGAGACATGGTCGAGGGTGACGTGCGCTTCACCCGGCCGTTCGGGACGGAGATCTGATGCGAATCCCGCTTTCCTGGCTGCGGGAGTACGTGGACCTGCCGGCCGGCGAGACCGGCCGCGCCGTGCAGGCCAAGCTCATCGACGCAGGACTCGAAGTGGAGACCGTCGAGCAGCTCGGCGCCGGCCTCACCGGCCCGCTGGTGGTCGGCAAGGTGCTCGCCATCGAGGTGCTCGACGGCTTCAAGAAGCCCATCCGCTACTGCCAGGTCGACGTCGGCCAGGCCAACGGAACGGGCGAGCCGCAGAACATCATCTGTGGCGCCAGCAACTTCGCCGTCGGCGACAAGGTCGTCGTCGTCCTGCCCGGCGCCGAACTGCCCGGCGGCTTCAAGATCTCCGCGCGCAAGACGTACGGCCACGTCTCCGAAGGCATGATCTGCTCCGCCAGCGAGCTGGGCATGTCCGACGACCACGACGGCATCATCGTGCTGCCGCCCGAGCACGAGGTGGGCTCCGACGCCATCGCCCTGCTCGAACTGGTCGACGAGGTGCTGGACATCGCCGTCACGCCCGACCGCGGCTACTGCCTGTCGCTGCGCGGCGTCGCCCGCGAGGCCGCCACCGCCTACGGGCTGCCGCTGCGCGACCCGGCCCTGCTCGACGTGCCGGCGCCCAACGGCTTCGGTTACCCGGTCAGCGTCGCCGACCCGCGCGGCTGCAACCGCTTCACCGCCCGTACGGTGGTCGGCCTCTCGCCCGAGGCGCGCTCGCCGATCTGGCTCCAGCGCCGCCTCCAGAAGGCCGGCATGCGGCCGATCTCGCTGGCCGTCGACGTCACCAACTACGTGATGCTCGAACTCGGCCAGCCGCTGCACGCCTACGACCGCTCCCGGGTGGCCGGCACCATCGGCGTACGGCGTGCGGAGGCCGGCGAGAAGCTCACCACGCTGGACGGCACCCAGCGCGTCCTGGACGCCGAAGACCTGGTCATCACCGACGACAGCGGGCCGATCGGGCTCGCCGGCGTGATGGGCGGGGCCAACACCGAGATCGCCGACGCCAGCGGCCCGGAGACGGCCGCCGGCACCACCGACGTGGTCATCGAGGCGGCGCACTTCGACGCCGTCTCGATCGCCCGTACGGCCCGCCGGCACAAGCTGTCGTCCGAGGCGTCGCGCCGCTTCGCGCGCGGCGTCGACCCGCAGGCCGCGTCCGCCGCGGCGCAGCGCGCCGTAGACCTGCTGGTGCTGCTCGCCGGCGGCACCGCGGAAGCCGGCGTCACCGAGGTCACCACGCCCAGCGGGCCGCGCACCATCACGATGCGCGCCGACCACCCGGACCGGGTCGCCGGTGTCGACTACGGCCGGGAGACGGTCGTGCGCCGGCTCCAGGAAGTGGGCTGCGACGTCTACGGCCAGGACGAACTGGTGGTCACCGCGCCGAGCTGGCGGCCCGACCTGACCGACCCGAACGACCTCGCCGAAGAGGTCATCCGGCTGGAGGGCTACACCAACCTGCCCTCCAAGCTGCCGCAGCCGCCCGCCGGCCGTGGCCTGACCGAGCGCCAGCGACTGCACCGCAGGGTCGGCCGGGCCCTGGCCGGTGCCGGCTACACGGAGGCGCCGAACTACCCGTTCATCGGCGTGGAGGTGCTCGACCAGTTCGGGCTCGACGCCGACGACCCGCGGCGCGCCGTGGTCCGGCTGGCCAACCCGCTCTCCGACACCGAGCCGGTGCTGCGCACCACCCTGCTGCCCGGGCTGCTGGGCGCGCTCCGCCGCAACCTCGGCCGGGGCGAGCAGGACATCGCGCTGTTCGAGACCGGCCTGGTCTTCCGCGCCGTCGCCTCCGCCGAGGAGACCGCGGTCGCCGCGGTACGGCTGCCGGTCGACCGGCGGCCGACCGACGCGGAGCTCGCCGCGCTCAACGGCGCCCTGCCGCGGCAGCCGCGCCGCGTCGCGGTCGTCCTGGCCGGCGCCCGTGAGCGGGCCGGCTGGTGGGGCGAGGGCCGCCAGGCGAACTGGAACGACGCCGTCGAGGCCGGCCGGCTGATCGCCGCCCAGGCCGGTGTCGAGCTGATCGTCCGGCAGGACCAGCAGGCCCCGTGGCACCCGGGCCGCTGCGCCGCGCTGCTGGCCCTCGTGGACGGCCAGGAAGTGCTGGTCGGCAACGCGGGCGAACTGCACCCGCGGGTGATCAAGGCGCTCGGCCTGCCGGAGCGCACCTGCGCCATGGAGATCGAGCTCGACCGCCTGGAGCAGGCGGCTCCGGGTGTGGTGCAGGCGCCGCGGGTGGCCACCTTCCCGGTCGCCACCCGGGACGTGGCGCTGGTCGTCGACGCCGCGGTGCCGGCCGCCGACGTCGAGGCGGCGCTCACCTCGGGCGCCGGCGAACTGCTGGAGTCGGTGCGGCTGTTCGACGTGTTCACCGGCGAGCAGCTCGGCGCGGGCAAGAAGTCGCTCGCGTACGCGCTGCGGCTGCGCGCCGCGGACCGGACGCTGACCGCCGACGAGGCGTCCGCGGCCCGGGACGCAGCGGTCGCGGCTGCCGTCGAGCGCACCGGGGCGGCGCTGCGCGGCGCCTGACCCGCCGCCCCGCGCCCGCCGCGGGGATCAGGCTCGGCTCAACCCAGGGGCGTGTCCCGCGCGAAGTGCGCGGGGCGCGCCCCCAGGGGGGGCGGGCGGGGCTTGGGAGCCAGGCCGAAGGGGCCCCCGGGCCGGGGCGGGGGGGGCGGGGGGC
>NZ_JBEHZD010000224.1:0-11718 GCF_040240285.1 Streptomyces sp. HSW2009
GTCGGGGGGGGGGGGGGGGGGGGGGGGGCGGGGGGGGGGGGGGGGGGGGGGGGGGGGGGGGGGGGGGGGGGGGGCGGGGGGGGGGGGGGGGGGGGGGGGCCGGGGGGGGGGGGGCGAGCCGCGGGCCGGCCGCGGTGGGCCGCGGGGATGGATGGGGCCGAGACGGTACGTACCGGGCGGGTACGGGCCGTGGTCGGGCGGCCGTGGAACAGCCCGGGCGGGCGGCGCGTTGCCGTAGTGACTCTCACGGTGAGGTGCGGATGAGCGAGCAACTGCTGACCAAGAAGAACCGGCCGTACGTGTGCGGTCTCGACGCCGCCGTCGACGTCATCGACGGCAAGTGGAAGGTCCTGATCCTGTGGGCGCTGCACGACGCGCCGCGCAGGTTCGGCGAGACGAAGCGGCTGCTGCCCGGCATCAGCGAGAAGGTGCTCGCCCAGCAGCTCCGCGAGTTGGAGGCGGACGGCGTCGTGCACCGCGAGGTCTACGACGAGGTGCCGCCCAAGGTCGAGTACTCGCTGACCGAGTCGGGCATAGCGCTCAACGTCGCCCTCGGCCCGCTCGGCGCCTGGGGCAGCCGCCGCATGGCCGATCTGGGCCTGGTGCGCCAGGTGGCGTCGTGATCGACGTCAACTAACCGTAGGGGCAAGGCTTCTGACGGTATGTGAGGAGATGGGTCTGCGCAGGTCGCTCACCGTGGTTCGGGGTGGGTCGCGGCGTTGGTCGCCGGGGTGATGGCTGACGGTCGGGACGGGGCCGGCGGCCCGTAACGTACGGGCGGAGGCCGCCGGGTCGGACGGGCCGCGACCTCCGCACGGCCGCGCACCCACGGCCGCACGCGGGCGACCGCTGCACCCGACGGGCCGGTGGTGCGGCCCGTCGAGTGCGCCCCATCAGACTCTCCCGACCGCCCACCCCGAACAAGTACGTACAAAAAAGTGGGTGCTTACCTGGGGGTTACTGAGGGGCGTGGGCCCGTTCGGGGCCACGGGGCGGGGCTCGGTGGGGCGGCGGGGGCGGGGCACGGTGGGGCCGTAGGGGCGGGGCTCGGCGGGGCGGCGAGGGTGGGGCTCGGCGGGGCGGCGGGCCCGTCCCGTCAGCGAGGTCCAGCCGAACCGTACCCAGCGGCGATCTCCACGGCTGTCGCGGCCAACTCCGCCCGGACCTCGGGTGGTTCGAGCACTTCCACGTCCGCCCCGAACTGGAGGAGTTGCCGCGTCGCACCCACCTCCGCGTACCCGACCTCGACCGTGACCCACTCGTCGGCTGGTGCTGTTTCTCCTTCTCCTTCTGCTTCCGCTTCTGCGGTGGTTGCGGCTGCGGGTGCCTCGGTCGCGGGTGTCTCGGTCGCGGGTGTCTCGGTCGCGGGTGTCTCGGTCGCGGGTGTTTCATTGGCGGCTGCCGCCTCGGAGGGTGCGGCCGGGTGCGGGTCCGGGTGCGGGTCCAGGACCTCGACCCGGGTGGCGAGCAGGGAGCCGACGATCCGTACGAACATGTCGAGCCGCGGGCGGCGCACCCTGGCCCGTACCCGGATGGCGACCGGGCGCTCCTCCACGCCGCGGCGCAACGCCTGCCAGGCGTCGGCGAGTTCGACGCCCGGGCGGCGGCGCACCGGGTCGTCGGTGACGGTGGCCCGGGCGATGCGGTCCGCGCGGAACAGCCGCGGAGTGCCGCTCCGGTCGGCCACCAGGTACCAGGTGCCGGCCTTGGCGACCAGCCCGTACGGGTCGACGGTGTACGCGCGGGCGCGCGTGGCGCCGCTGTGCCGGTAGCTGACCCGCAGCCTGCGGTCGGTGAACACGGCCGTCTCCAACGCCGACAGGTCGACCGTCGGACGCGGCCCGGCCAGCCAGCGGTCGGGGTCGATGAGGATGCGCCGGCTGGCCAGTTCGGCGGTGGGCCTGTGTGGTGCGGGCAGCGCGGCCATCACCTTGCGCAGTGCGGAGCCCAGCGCGTCGTCGAGGCCGAGCGCGCTGTGCGCCCCGGGCTCGGTCAGCACGAACAGGGCCCGCGCCTCGGGGGCGGTGAGCCCGGTGACGTCGGTGCGGTAGCCGGGCAGCAGGCTGATGCCGCCGTGCCGGCCGCGCTCGGCGTAGACCGGGACACCGGCGGCCGACAGCGAGTCGACGTCGCGGTAGATGGTGCGCACCGACACCTCAAGCCGCTCGGCCAACTCGGCGGCCGGCACCCGGGCCCGGGTCTGGAGCAACAGCAGGATCGACAGCAGGCGGTCCGACTTCATGCCCAGATCTTCCCCGGGGGCCGCGGCAGGTCTTCCCCGGGGCCGGCGGAAAACTTGACGGCGGGTGTCATGTTATTGCGGCAAAGTCGGCGCTGCGGCCGGCGGCGCGCGGCGGCTCCCCGGGAGTACGCCGCGCCCTGCCCGTGCCGTCCGCCGACCGGTGCCACCGGCCGCGGATCGACCGACCACCGACCGGACGGAGCGCCCCAAGTGACCACGACCGCACCCCCCGCACAGCCCGATCCCCAGCTCCCCCACGAGGGCGCCGCCGACCAGTTGGCCGCCCAGCTCACCGGCCCGCTCTTCCGCCCGGGCGACGAGGGGTACGACGCGGAGCGCGCCACGTACAACAGCGCGGTGCAGCACCGGCCGGCGCTGATCGCGGGGGTCGCGGACGCGGCGGACGTGTGTGCCGTGGTGGCGTTCGCCGCGGCCCACGGGCTGCCGCTGGCGGTGCAGTCGACGGGTCACGGGCAGGCGGTCGCCGCTTCCGGCGGCGTCCTCGTCGCCACCCGCAGGCTGCGCGGCGTGCAGGTGGACCCGGCCGCGGCCACCGCCTGGATCGGGGCGGGCGAACGCTGGGGCGCGGTCGTGGCCGCCACGGCCCCGCACGGCCTCGCCCCGCTCAACGGGTCGGCGCCGCACGTCGGCGTGGTCGGCTACCTGCTCGGCGGCGGCATCGGCCTGCTCGCCCGCCGCTACGGCTACGCCGCCGACCGGGTGCGCACCATCGAGGTGGTCACGCCCGACGCGGTGCTGCGCCGGGTGACCGCCGCGGGCGAACCCGACCTGTTCTGGGCGCTGCTCGGCGGCCGGGACAACTTCGGCGTCGTCACCCGGGTGGAGGTCGAACTGGTCCCGGTGGCCCGGCTGTACGGCGGCGGGCTGTACTTCGACGCGGGCGCGGTCGGCGCCGAGGTGCTGCGCGCCTACCGGGACTGGACGGCCGACCTGCCCGACGAACTGACCTCCTCCCTCGCGCTCTTCCCGGTCCCGGACGTGCCGGGGGCGCCCGCGCCGCTGCGCGGCCGGCTCGTGGCGCACGTACGGATCGCCCACACCGGCTCCGTCGAGGAGGGCGAACGCCTGGTGCAGCCGCTGCGCGCGGTCGCCCCGCGGCTGCTCGACACCCTCGCCGAACTGCCGTACGCGGACTCCGCCAGCATCTTCCAGGAGCCGACCGACCCGATGCCGTACGACGGGGACAGCGTGCTGCTCGACGCGCTGACGCCGGAGCTGCTGACCGCGATCGGCGAGGCGACCCGGCCCGGTGGGGTGCCGTGCATCGTGGAGCTGCGCCACCTCGGCGGGGCGCTGACCAGGCGCGGCGCCGCCGCGAACGCGATCGGCCTGCGCGACGCCGGTTATCTGCTCGGCGTCATCTCACCGCTGCGGCCCCCGCTGACGCGCGAGGCGATCCGCCCCGTACACGAACGACTCCTCTCGGCCGCCGCCCCGGCCACCGTCGGCCGGCCGCTGACCTTCATGGGACCGAGCGGGGTACGGGCCGCGGGGGCGGTGCGCGCTCAGAGCGCGGGAGCGGAGGCGGCGGGTGCGGCGGATGGGGCAGATGCGGCGGGCACGACGGGTGCGGCTGCCGCAGTGCGGGCGGCTGACGCCGCGGACCTGCTGGTGCGCAGCGCGTACGAACCTGCGGACCACGCGCGCCTGCGCGCGTTGAAGGCGCTCTACGACCCGCAGAACCTGTTCCGGCACAACCACAACATCCGGCCGGCGGACGACGACCGACGGCGGACGGGGACGGGGACGGGGGCCGACGCGGGGGCGTAGGCGGACCCGGGCGGGGGCCCAGCGGGTACGGGTACGGGTACGGGGGCGGGGCTCGGGAGCGTACCCCGGTACGCGTACGGGCACGGCGGGCGGGATGCCTGGGGCCGGGGCCGGGCGGGGTTCCCGGGGCCGGGGCGGTGCCGGGCGGGTTCCCGGCGGCGGGGCGGCGCCTGGCGGCGGGGTGCGCTCGACGCTCAGCGGCCACAAAAGTGCTGGTCAGGGCCGTTCCCGGCGCGATTGTCAGTGGTGGGTGCGAGACTCCGAACAGGAGCCAGCGGTGGGCGGTCGTGCGTCCACCTCCGGGCCGCTGTGGTGTGCGCGGGTCCACCGACCCACGGGCCGGCGGCGCGGTGCGAGGAGAACGGGGACCCACGATGAGCAGCGCCCACACAGCAGCGGACGGTACGGCGGACGGCGGGGCCGCGCCCCGGGCCCGGGAGGTCAGTCTGCGGCCGGTCGAGCCCGCCGACCTGGAGTTCTTCTTCGCCTTCGAGCAGGACCCGGAGGCGTCCCGGCGGGCCGTGTTCCCCTCCAGGGAGCGCGAGCGCTTCATGACGCACTGGCAGAACCGCGTCCTGGCCGACCCCACGGCCCTGGTCCGTACGGTCATCGCGGACGGCGAGGTCGCCGGCAACTTCGTCAACTGGGAGGCGGACGGCCGCTGGCAGGTGGGCTACTGGCTCGGCCGCGCGTACTGGGGCCGCGGCATCGGCACCCGGGCCCTCACCCAGTTCACGGCCCAGATCCCGCACCGCCCGCTGTACGCCGACCCCTTCGCCAGCAACACGGCATCGGTCCGCCTCCTTGAGCGCTGCGGCTTCCGCCGCATACCGGACCCGGGGCCCGAGCACGGGTTGGCGCCCGGACAGGTGGTGCTGGTGCTGGAGCAGTAGGGGCGGGTCGTGCTGGGGCCGGCCGCGTGGTGGGCCGGCCCCGGCCCGTGGTCGCTCAGCTCTGCGGGAGGCCCGGTGCCGCCGAGCCCCCGGCGCCCTCCGGGTCGGCCGTACCGGTTGCGGCGGTCGCGTCGGGCTGCCGCTCGCCGTGCGGGTTGGCCGCCGTCCCCTCGGTACTGAGGAGCACGAGGGTGGAGGTGGGGCCGATGGCCAGGGTGGTGCGCCGGTCGGTGGCGCCCTCGCCGGTGAGTGCCGCCCGCACGCCGGCCAGCGAGGCGGCGCCGCAGGGGCCGGCGGAGACCCCGAGCGCACCGAGGTCGCGCACCGCGCGGGCGCCCTGTGCCTCGCTGATGGCGACGGCCGCGTCGAGCCCGGCCCGCAGCACGGGCCAGGCCAGGCTGGACGGCGTCCCGCAGTTCAGGCCGGCCATGGCGGTGTCCCCGGTCTCGATGCCGGCCGGCTCCTGCCGCACCAGGCTCTCCCACACGCAGGCGGCGGCCTGCGGCTCGACGGACAACACCACCGGCCCGCCGGGGCCGACACCCTCAGCGCCGTCCGGGCCGCCGCCCGGGCCAGCGCCCCTGCCGACGTCCGCGCCGGCGCCGCTGCCGTCCAGCGGGCCGTAGGCGCCGGGCCCGCCTGGGGCGACGGAACTGGTCGGAGTGGGGTGCGCGGCGGAAGCCTCGCACGCGGCCTGGGCATCGTGCGCGACCGGGCGCGACCGGTAGTGGGTGACGGCCGCCTGGGCGAGGGAGCCGACGCCGACCGGGACGGCCACCAGGTCGGGGGTGCCGGCGCCGGCTGCGGCGAGTTGGGCATCGAGCTCGGCGAACAGGGTGGAGTAGCCCTCCACGATCCAGCCCGGAATCCGCTCGTAGCCTGGCCGGCCACTGTCCTGGACGAGGATGCGGGTCGGCAACGCGGCGCCCGCAGCGCCCGCAGCCCCTGGCGCGTCCGGCGCACCCACCGTGTCTGCCGCGCCCGCCATATCCGCAGCTCCCGCAGCACTCGCCGCGTCCGGCGCACCCGCGAAGCTCGCCGCGCCCTCCGCTGCCCCCACGCCCGCCGCGCTCCGGACCCCGCCCGCCTCCGCCGCCGCGCCCGCCGCCACCGCCGCGGCTTCGACCGCCGCTGCCGCCTCGCGCACCGCGCGGTCGTACGTCCCGGCCACGCGGGTCACCCGGGCGCCCTCGGCCGCGATCGCGTCCACCGCCCGCGGATGCACCCCGCGGGAGACGAAGACGTGGGCGCGCTGGCCGAGCAGGCGGGCGATGCGCGCGACGGCCCGGCCGTGGTTCCCGTCGGTCGCGGTGACGAACGTGATCGGCTCGCCCCCTCCCGCTCCCGCCCCGACCCCACCGCCGGCCCCGCCACCGACCCCACCGCCGGCCGGGCCACCGACAGCCCCACCCGTACCGCTCGTACCGCTAGTGCTGCTCGTACCGCTCGTTGCACTAGCGCTGCCCGTGCCGCCCGTACCGCGTTCGGCCAGGATGCGGTGGAGGGCCCAGGAGGCGCCGAGTGCCTTGAAGGCCGGCAGCCCGAGCCGGTCCGACTCGTCCTTGACGAAGACCCGGCCGACACCCAACTCGGCCGCCAGTTCCGGCAGTTCCACCAGCGGCGTGGGCGCGTACCCGGGCAGTGCGGCGTGGAAGGCGCGGGCGGCGTCGGGTGCGGGACGGCAGCGCCAGCGCCGGGCGGCGGGCCTCGCGTACCACGGCACCGCGCCTGACGGGCGGGCCTGTGGGGCGTCCCTGCTGGTCAGCGTCGTGCCGGCGTGAGGGGTCTCAGTCATGTCACCAGCCTGCGGCGCGGCCCTCTCTCCGGTCCAGCGAATGTTTCCGACGAGTATTCATGAGGGGAACTGATGTATGGCCCCCTGGTTCCCTGCCCCCTGGCCTCTGGCCCTGGCCCGGCCCCGACCCCAGCCCTGCCCCCTCTGCCCCAGCCCCAGGCCCCGCCCCCTACCACCGAGAGACGACACGGAGAGGAACGCGCGCCCCACCATGTTCGACCTTCATCGGCTCCGGCTGCTGCGTGAGCTCAAGCACCGGGGCACCCTGGCGGCCGTCGCCGCGGCCCTCTCGTACAGCCCGTCCGCCATCTCGCAGCAGCTCGCGCAGTTGGAGACGGAGGTCGGGGTGCCGCTGCTTGAGCCGGTCGGGCGGCGGGTGCGGCTCACCGAGCAGGCCGAGATCCTCGTCGCCCACACCGAAGCCGTACTGGAGCGGCTGGCGCGCGCCGAGGCGGACATCGCGACCTCGCTGACCGACCTCACCGGCACGCTCCGGGTGGCGGCGTTCCAGACCGCGGCGCTCGCCCTCGTACCGCCCGCCCTGACGCTGCTGCGCGCCGCCCACCCGCGGCTGCGCCTGCACATCACCCAGCGCGAACCGGAACGGGCCCTACCGGCGCTCCTGGCCCGTGACTTCGACGTCGTCGTCGCCGAGGAGTACCCGGGCAACCCCAACCCGCGTCCGGACGGCGTCGAGCAGGAGGACCTGTGCGCCGACCCGCTCCGCCTGGCCCTGCCGCACCACGCCGCGCACCTCGCGGCACTCGGCACCGGCCGCACCACCCGGGCCGGGCTGCGCGCGCTCGCCGACCACCCGTGGGTGATGGAACCGGCCGGCACCGCCGCCCGGCACTGGGCGATGACCCTGTGCCGCACCGCGGGCTTCGAACCCGACGTCCGATACGAGTCGACCGACCTGCTGCTCCATCTGCGCCTGGTGGAACAGGGCCATGCCGTGGCCCTCCTGCCCGACCTGGTGTGGAGCGGGCGTGAACCGACCGTCGCAGTACGGGAGTTGCCGCGCGGCCAGCAGTCCCGCCGACTGTTCACGGCCGTACGGCACGGCAGCAGCCATCACCCCGCGGTACGCGCCTGCCGGCGGGCGCTGGGCGAGGCGATGGCGGCGGGGCTGGCGGCGGGGCCGCCGGAGGCCGGGCCGCCCGGGGCGGATTCACCCACGTCCAGGCCCCGTTCCCGTACGTAGCTCAGCGGCGCCCGGGCCCAGATCGCGTACGTAGCTCAACCCCGGCTTCCCGCTCAGCGAGATCTCGCCGACGGCCTCGAACCCGGCGCGTTCCAACACCGTGCGCGAACCCGCGTTGTCCAGCGTGGTCCTGGCGTTCAGCCGGGTCAGCCCGTACCGGGTGGCGGCGAGGGCGCAGGTGCGGCGGACGGCGGCGGTGGCCAGGCCGCGGCCCGCTGCGCTGGCGGCGACGCGGTAGCCGAGTTCGGCCTCCCCGTCGGCGAGGTCCACCAGGTTCATCCGCCCGGCCACCTCGCCGCTGGCGGTCAGCAGCAGGTGGAAGTAGCAGATGCCGGCCTCCTGTTCGGCGAGGAGCAGCCGGTGGCGGCCTTCGAAGTCGGTGAAGTAGTCGTCGCCGCGGTCGGGTATCGAGGCGGCGAAGTACGCCCGGTTGGCCCGCTCGAAGTCGAACAGGGCCGCCGCGTGGTCCGGCCACCGCAACAGGTGCAACGCGATCCCGTCCACCACGTCCACGGGGCCGGCAGCTACGTCGACGCCGGCGCCGCCCCCCGGCCCGGTCCCAGCCTCGATCTCCGTCACGGTCGCGGTCTCGGTCACGGGCTCGGCCTCAACCCCGGACTCGGTCGCGGGCTCGGCCGCGGGCTCGGTCACGGTCGCGGAGCTGCGCTGGGGGTCGGGCGAAGACAGTAGTTCGGCCATGAACGAAGCATACGGAGGCGACGAAAGAGACGGGGGTGACGTGGAGGGGGTGCCGGGAGGTGACGCGGGGACGGTGTCGGGAGGCGTCCCGGCAGGTGACGCGGAGGCGGTTCCGGGAGGCGTCCCGGGAGAGGTGCCGGTGCCGGGAAGGGCATCGGGAGAGGTGCCGGGAAGGGCGCCGGGGAAGCGGAGGCGGTGCCAGGGAAGCGGCGCCGGGCCCCTTCGCCCCGCTCGCCGCCCTCCCCACTCACCACCTCGCTCCCGCATCCCGCTCACTCCCCTCCCCCCGCGCGCCACCCACCCCACCCGCCTCCTCGCCCCCGCACCCCGCCCACCCGGCTCACCCCGCTCCCTCCGCTCTCTCCCCTCGCCCCTCTCCCCACCCACTGGCGGCATGGTCCACGTACCCCTCCGCGCCCCCGCCGTAGAAGGTCCGTACGTCGCCCGGCGACAGCGCGCGGCCCAGGGCGAAGCGGGTGACCAGGTCGGGGTTGGCGACGAAGTGGCGGGCGTAGGAGACCGCGTCGGCCGTGCCCGCGGCGATGGCGGCGTTGCCCGACGCCTGGTCGAAGCCGTTGTTGACGATGAGCGGGCCGTCGAAGCGGCGGCGGTAGCGGGCGAACGCGGCCTGGTCGGGCGTCGGCGCACCGGGCGCCAGGTCCGCGGGCGCGCCAGGGACCGCGAGGTCGGGGCCGCGCAGATGGAGGTAGGCCAGGCCGCGGACGCTGAGCTCCGCCACCAGCGCGTCGTAGTCGGACAACAGCGGTTCGTCCGCGACGAACCTGTCCCCGTCGTGCCAGTACGGCGAGAGCCGCACGCCGACGCGCTGCGTGCCCCACGGCGCGGCGACCGCGTCCACGACGTCGAGCAACAGCCGTCGGCGGCCGGCCGCGTCACCCCCGTACGCGTCACTTCGGTGGTTCAAACGCGGGTTGAGGAACTGCGCGAACAGCATCGTGCCCACGCCCCCGATCTCCACCCCGTCGAACCCGGCGCGCCGGGCCCGCTCCGCGGCGGCGCCGAAGTCGGCGACCGTCCGCGCGAGGTCCGCGGCCGTCATCGCCCGCGGCGTGACGGTCTCCTTGAACCCCTCGGCCGTGAAGGACCGCAGCCGCGGATCGACCGCCGACGGGCCGAGGGGCCGCGCGCCGCCGTGGTGGTCGGGGTGCGAGCAGGCACCCGTGTGCCAGAGCTGGAGGACGATGCTCCCACCGAGCACGTGCACCGCGTCGGTCACCCGCCGCCAGGCCGCCACCTGCTGCTCCCGGTGGATGCCGGGTACGTGGACGAAGCCGATCGCCTCCTCGCTGACCCAGGTGCCCTCGGTGACGATCAGGCCGGCGCTGGCGCGCTGGGCGTAGTACGCGACGTGCATCGCGGTCGGTTCGAGGCCCGCATTGGCCGCCCTGGCCCGGGTCATCGGCGCCATCACCACCCGGTTGTGCAGCGCGAGGTCCCCGAAGACCGCGGGCCGCAACAGCGGCTGGTTGAGCACGGGCGGGGTGGCCGGGACGGGTGAGGCAGGCCGGACGGTCGGGGCGGGCGGTCGCGGCCCGGCGGTGTCGGTCGCCGGCCGGTCGTCGGTGGTTGAAGGAACGCTACGCACGGTGTGTCTCCCCTGGTCAGCGGGCCGGGCGGGCGAACCTGCGGCAGGCTCGGGTCACATCGGCCCCGATTCGTACGTCATCCAGACGACGGGGCCCGACGACGAAAGGTGACCGATGCGCGAGCAGGAGCGGCTGGCGGAGCAGTTCGAGCCACACCGCGGCCGGCTGCGGGCCATCGCCTTCCGCATGCTCGGCTCGGCCAGCGACGCGGAGGACGCCGTCCAGGAGACGTGGCTACGGCTGAGCCGCAGCGTGGCCGGAGGCGGAGGCGGGGGCGGGGGCGTGGACGGGGGCGGCAACGACGAGACACGGGGCGCGGCCGAGACGGGCAGCTCAGCCGAGACAGGCAGTGCGGCCCACGCAAGCGGCGCGATCGACAACCTGCCCGGCTGGCTGACCACAGTCGTCTCGCGGATCTGTCTCGACATGTTGCGCGCCAGGACCGCACGCCGTGAGGACCTGATCGGTGAGCGGCTGCCGGACCGGCTAGATCCCGCCACCGCGGCGGCCGGGCACATCCGCGCCTCCCGGCCGGCCGCCGACCCGGAGCAGGAGGCGTTGTTGGTCGACTCGGTGGGCCGGGCGCTCCTCGTGGTGCTGGACGCGCTCGGCCCGGCGGAGCGGGTCGCGTTCGTGCTGCACGACCTGTTCGGCGTGCCGTTCCAGCAGATCGCGCCGCTGCTGGACCGTACGCCGGTGGCCGCGAAGAAGCTCGCCAGCCGCGCCCGCCACAAGGTGCGCGGCACGCCCGCGGCCCCCGCGGCCGAACTCGCCGGGCACCGCGCCGTCGTGGCCGCCTTCCTCGCCGCGGCCCGCAGCGGCGACCTGGCCGGGCTGCTCGCCGTGCTCGCCCCCGACGTCGTACGCCACGCCGACCCCCTGGCCCTGCCGCCCGGCGCCCGCACCGAACTGCGCGGCGCCCAGACCGTGGCCGAAAACACGCTGCTCTTCGGCAGCCGCGCGCGCCTGGCCGAACTGGCCCTGATCGACGGTGCCGTGGGCGTCGTGGTGGCCCCGCGCGGCCGGCTGTGGCTGGCCATCACCTTCACCGTCCACGGCGACACGATCACGGCGTACGACGTGATCGCCGACCCGACCCGACTCCACGCGCTCGACCTGGCGGTGCTGGAGTACTGACGACACGGGCCTCACCACCACAACCCCACCCGTGCCCCAACTCCCCACTCCCGACCGGGTGTTGGCCGCCGTACGGGACCCGTCCCCATCGGCTGGCCGTACGGTCCTGACGGCGGGCCGGGCCACCGACAGTCCGCCGCACCGGCAGGACACGGGCCGGGGAGGCCGTAGGGGGCTGTCGGGCGGCGGGCTGCTGCCGGGGGAACGGGGCGGGGGTGCGGGGTCGGGTACCGGAAGCAGGCGTGGGCGGGGCGTGGGGAGCGCCCCCCCCCCCCCCGGTGCCCCCCCCCCCCCCCCCCCCCCCCCCCCCCCCCCCCCCCCCCCCCCCCCACCCCCCCCCCCCCCCCCCC
>NZ_JBEHZD010000225.1:0-11714 GCF_040240285.1 Streptomyces sp. HSW2009
GGGGGCGCGTGCCGGCCGGGGCCGGTCGGTCCTCGCGTGGTGCGCCGCGGCCCGCCTTCCGGTGCTGCGCATATAGCGGCGGCCACGCCGCTCCCCACCCCGCACTCACCGGCCAGACCAGTTCCTCGGAACGTCGCCAGCCGACCGGTCAACTCCCTTCACCAGCAAGGACGTTGACGCGCCGTCGGCCGGTCGGTGACGGGTGCCTACGAGCGGTGTTCGAGCCTCCCTTCCGCGTAGCCACCGATGTGATTCGAGGTGCATCTCGCATGCGCAGCACCACCCGGCGAGCCGTGCTCGCCGCCACCACCGCACTCGCCGGCGGCGGCCTGCTCGCCGCCTGTTCGTCCGACTCCGACGCAGGCTCGCGTTCGGGCCCGTCCGCCGGCCCCGGCCCGGACGCGGGCGGCGACTACCTCGCGCCCGACGGCCCGGAGGTCGCCGCGGCCGAGCGCCGGCGCCGCCCGGGACCCGAGCGCAGGATCGACCTCACCGCGGCCCGCGCCCGCCTGGACCTGGGCGGCGGGGTCAGCGTCCACTCCTGGGCGTACGGGGGCGAGTTGCCCGGCCGGGAGGTACGGGTCACCGCGGGCGACACGCTCGCCCTGCGGCTCGCCAACCACCTGCCGCAGGCCACCTCGCTGCACTGGCACGGCCTCGCCCTGCGCAACGACATGGACGGGGCGCCCGGCCTGACCCAGCGCCCGGTGCGCGCCGGCGCCGCGTTCGACTACCGCTTCGCGCTGCCGCACCCCGGCACGTACTGGTTCCACCCGCACTCGGGCGTGCAGCAGGACCGCGGCCTGTACGCGCCGCTGATCGTCGAGGACCCCAAGGAGCCGCTCGCGTACGACAAGGAGTGGGTGGTGGTGCTCGACGACTGGGTGGACGGCGTCGACGGCAGCACCCCGGACGCCGTGCTGGCCGAACTCAGCTCCGGCATGGGCCACGGCGGCGGCACCGACGGCGGCGGCATGGACCACGGGAACATGGACCACGGCGGCGGGACGGGCGACGGGGCCATGGATCAGGGCGGCATGGACCACGGCGGGATGGACCACGGGGCGGGCGGCGGCCCGAGCCCCAGCCCCGGCGGCGGGTCCGATGCCGGGACCGGCCGCACCGGGCCGCCGCGCATGATGATGGGCGCCACCAGCAAGCTGCTCGGCGGTGACGCGGGCGACGTGGCGTACCCGTACTACCTGGTCAACGGGCGCAGGGCGGAAGATCCGCGGACCTTCAGGGCACGGCCTGGGGACCGGGTGCGCATCAGGTTCATCAACGCGGGCGGGGACACCGCCTTCCGGGTGGCGCTCGGCGGGCACCGGATGACGGTCACGCACACCGACGGCTTCCCCGTCGAGCACGCGCGCACCGACGCGCTGTTGCTCGGCATAGGAGAGCGCTACGACGTGCTGGTCACCGCCGGCGACGGGGTGTTCCCGCTGACCGCGGTGGCCGAGGGGAAGCGGCGGGCGGCGCTGGCCGTGCTGCGCACCGGGGGCGGCGCGGCACCCACCGCGCGCACCCGCCCGCGGGAGCTGTCCGGTCGCCTGCTCACCGCGTCCGACCTGCGCGCGGCGGAGCCCGTACGGCTGGCGCCCGGCGCCCCTGACCGCACGGTGAAGCTGCGGCTGACGGGTTCGATGGCCCGCTACGACTGGGCGATCAACGGCAGGCGGTACGACCCGGCGACCCGCTATCCGGTGCGCGCGGGCGAGCGGGTGCGGCTGTCGTTCGAGAACGCGACGACCATGTGGCACCCGATGCACCTGCACGGGCACACCTTCGCGCTGGCCGGCGGGGCGGCCGGGCGCGGCGGTGCGCCGAACGCCGGGGCGCGCAAGGACACCGCCATCGTGCTGCCGGGCCGCCGTCTCGACGTGGACTTCGACGCCGACAACCCGGGCCTGTGGATGCTGCACTGCCACAACGTCTACCACGCGGAGTCGGGGATGATGACGGTCCTGGGCTACCGGAAGTAGCCGCCCGGGCCCGTCCGTCCACCCGCCGGGGGGGGGGGGGGGGGGGGGGGGGGGGGGGGGGGGGGGGGGCGCCCCCCCCCGCCCCCCCACCAGCGGCACCACCCGCGCCCCCCGGGCCCCCGCCACGCGCCCCGCCGCGCCCCCGGCGGCGCGGTGTGGTCGCCCTCACCACCCCATCGCGTCAAATAGACGATTACACTGGGCCGCGTGCCTCAACTTCGCCTCGCTCTGAATCAGATCGACTCCACCGTCGGTGACCTCGCGGCCAATGCGGAGACCGTCGTCCAATGGACCCGGCACGCCGCCGAACAGGGCGCCCACCTGGTGGCGTTCCCCGAGATGGCGCTGACCGGCTACCCCGTCGAGGACCTGGCGCTGCGCGCCTCCTTCGTCGAGGCGTCCCGCGCCGCGCTCACCGCGCTCGCCGCCCGGCTGGCGGCCGAGGGGTTCGGCGAGTTGCCGGTGGTCGTCGGCTACCTGGACCGCAGCGACCGGGAGCAG
Source organism: Streptomyces sp. HSW2009 (assembly GCF_040240285.1). Classification (NCBI taxonomy): domain Bacteria; kingdom Bacillati; phylum Actinomycetota; class Actinomycetes; order Kitasatosporales; family Streptomycetaceae; genus Streptomyces; species Streptomyces sp. HSW2009. The sequence continues at coordinate 2,487 of NZ_JBEHZD010000225.1, forward strand.
CCGCGGTACGGCCAGCCGGCGGGCGCGCCGCGCAACGCCGCGGCCGTGCTGCACCGCGGCCAGGTGGCGCTCACCTTCGCCAAGCACCACCTGCCGAACTACGGCGTCTTCGACGAGTTCCGCTACTTCGTGCCCGGCGAGACGCTGCCGGTCATCCGGGTGCACGGGGTGGACGTGGCCCTCGCCATCTGCGAGGACCTGTGGCAGGAGGGCGGCCGGGTGCCCGCGACCCGCTCCGCCGGCGCCGGTCTGCTGGTGTCCATCAACGCCTCGCCGTACGAGCGCGAGAAGGACGACACCCGGCTCGAACTGGTCCGCAAGCGGGCCCAGGAGGCCGGCTGCACCACCGCCTACCTGGCGATGATCGGCGGCCAGGACGACCTGGTCTTCGACGGCGACTCGATCGTGGTGGGCGCGGACGGCACGGTGATCGCGCGGGCCCCGCAGTTCGCCGAGGGCTGCGTACTGGTCGACCTCGACCTGCCGGCCGCGGCCCCGCAGCCGCCGTCCGGGGTGGTCGACGACGGGCTGCGGATCGACCACGTCACGCTCAGCCAGGACCCGGTGCCGGCGTACGAACCGGAGCTGGCCGGCGGCGAGGCCGAGCGGCTCGGCGACGACGAGGAGGTCTACACGGCGCTGGTGGTGGGCCTGCGCGCGTACGTCGCCAAGAACGGCTTCCGCAGCGTGCTCATCGGGCTCTCCGGCGGGATCGACTCGGCGCTGGTGGCGGCCATCGCCTGCGACGCGCTGGGCGCCCGCAACGTGTACGGCGTGTCCATGCCGTCCAAGTACTCCTCCGGCCACTCCAAGGAGGACGCGGCGGAACTGGCCCGGCGCACCGGCCTCAACTTCCGTACGGCCCCCATCGTGCCGATGTTCGACGCGTACATGGGCTCGCTCGACCTGACGGGCCTGGCCGAGGAGAACCTCCAGGCCAGGCTGCGCGGCACGCTGCTGATGGCGCTCTCCAACCAGGAGGGCCACATCGTGCTGGCCCCCGGCAACAAGTCGGAGCTGGCCTGCGGCTACTCCACGCTCTACGGCGACTCCGTCGGCGCGTACGGGCCGATCAAGGACCTGTACAAGACGGTCGTCTTCCGGCTCGCCCGCTGGCGCAACCAGGCGGCCGTCGAGCGCGGCCAGACCCCGCCGATCCCGGAGAACTCGATCACCAAGCCCCCGAGCGCGGAACTGCGCCCCGGCCAGGTGGACGCCGACTCGCTGCCCGACTACGACGTGCTCGACCAGATCCTGGAGCGGTACGTCGACCGCGACCAGGGCTGCGCCGAGATCGTCGCGGCGGGCTTCGAACCCGAGCTGGTGACACGGGTGCTGCGGATGGTGGACGCGGCCGAGTACAAGCGCCGCCAGTACCCGCCGGGCACCAAGATCTCAGCGAAGGGCTTCGGCAAGGACCGCCGGCTGCCGATCACCAACCGGTGGCGCGAGTCGGGTTGAGCCCGCGGGCACACCGAACGGGTGCCTCGTACGAGCGGCCCCCCCGGGGGGGCCCCCCGGGCCCCGCCCCGCGCGGGGGGGGGGGCGGGGGGGGGGGGGGTTCGGATGCGTCGGCCTCGTCGTTTCCCCGGGGCCGCCTCGCGCGGGGGCGCGCGCGAGGCTTGCCGGGGCCGGCCCGTACGGCTGCGAGGATGGACGGGTGACTGGAACGGTGACTGGAACGCTCGTGCTCGCAGGGACCCCGATCGGCGACCTGGCCGACGCGCCGCCGCGGCTGGCCGCCGAGCTGGCCGCGGCCGAGGTGATCGCCGCCGAGGACACCCGGCGGCTGCGCCGGCTGACGCAGGCGCTCGACGTGCGCACGACCGCCCGGGTCGTCTCGTACTTCGAGGGCAACGAGTCGGCCCGCACGCCGGACCTGGTGGCGGCGCTCGAAGGGGGCGCGCGGGTGCTGCTGGTCACCGACGCGGGCATGCCGTCGGTCTCCGACCCCGGCTACCGGCTGGTCGCCGCCGCCGTCGAGCGGGACATCAAGGTGACCGCCGTGCCCGGCCCGTCCGCCGTGCTGACCGCGCTGGCCGTCTCCGGGCTGCCGGTGGACCGGTTCTGCTTCGAGGGGTTCCCGCCGCGCAAGACGGGCGAGCGGCTCGGCCGGCTGCGGGAGGTCGCGGACGAGCGGCGCACCCTCGTGTACTTCGAGTCGCCGCACCGGGTGGCCGAGACGCTGGGCGCGATGGCCGAGGCGTTCGGCGCGCAGCGGCGCGCGGCCGTCTGCCGCGAGCTGACCAAGACGTACGAGGAGGTCAAGCGGGGCCCGCTGGGCGAACTCGCGCAGTGGGCCGCGGACGGCGAGATGCGCGGCGAGTTCACCCTCGTCATCGAGGGCGCCCCGGCGCCCGGCCCGGCCGACCTCACCCCCGCCGAACTGGCCCGCCGGGTCGCGGTGCGCGAGGAGGAGGCGGGCGACCGACGCAAGGAGGCGAGCGCGGCGGGCGCCGCGGAGACCGGGCTGCCCAAGCGGGAGGTGTTCGACGCGGTGGTGGCGGCGAAGAACACGGCGCGGGGGGTCACGGGCTGAGGGGGTTGTGGGCCTCGCGCCCCACCCTCATGTGACGAATACGGCCCTGGCGCGGCGATCAAAAAAGCCGTCCGGTAAATGTCCGGCGGGAAATAAGGTGGCCATAAGGTGACGCCCGTTACCCTATTTATCGATGCCGTGGCGAAGTCGTCGTCGGGCTGTTACCGAATTTGCCGTCGCATACTCGGCTGAAGCCTCGGTGGGGCCCGGTGCCCCTTTATCGGCAGGTCGGCAGTGGGGCTCGGATGAGCGAGTGCGCCCCGAAGATGAGCGCCTATCCTGCGGAAACGTGTTCACCCGGGCGATCGGGTGGTGCCGTAGGAAGCCCATGGAAGGTAAAAGGGAAGCCGCCCCAAGCAAAGCGATGGTCGCGTCGTTGGGCCTTTTGGCACGGGGAATTCAAATCTGGCCCAAGGAGCCGGCAGGGCTGCTGCGCTTCGATGCCCGGGGGAGTCCACTGGAGGCGGGGGAAATTCCCTCACCCCTGAAGGCTTGTCCTACGGACAAGAGGAGCTGCCATGAGCGAAACCGCAGGAACCACGGCCGGTAGCCACTCCATAGCCAAGGCCCCGGCCCGGACGCAGATCCCCGCGTACGCCGCTCCGGCCGCCGAACCCGTCGCCCACGAGGCGTACGCGTTCGCCTGCCTGCACTGCGGGCACGGCTGGGAGCAGGCGTACGACATCGAGCACCACGTGGATGCCCTGGGGCAGCCGTACGTGAGCTACCACGCGGACGGCGAGCGGGTGCCCTCGCCGCTCACCAAGCCGACTTGCCTGAACTGCGGCGCGCACCTGCTGCGCATCATGCGGTCGGGCCAGGTCTCCTCCGCCTGCGAGGCCATGTCGCACGGGCGCACGGGGGCCAAGCCGCCGACCGACGCCGACCACCACCACTGGCACCTCGCGGACCTCTGGCCGTTCCACCGCAAGTAGCCGCACGGCCGCGGGTGGGGGTGCCCGCGGGAAGGATCGTGGGCTGACCGCGTGCCGGCGGGGCCCGGGGAGGGCACGGTGCGGTGGCCCGCGCCACCGGGCCACCGGCCCGGACGGAAGCACTCCGCCGGAGCCGCCCGGACGCGCGCAGCTCCGGCACGTACGGGAGGCCGCGCGGAAGACCGCGCGCGGGTCACACGGACGCCCGGGCCCCGCTGCCCGTCGGGGCGGCAGCCGGGTGGACCCGCGCACGGGGCTCCGTACCGGAGTACCACGGGGTGGGGTGCACCGCCGCGGCCTCCGTACGTACGTGGATGTGGATCACGTGGATGTGGACACCGACGCGCGGGCGCGCGTACGTGTGCGAGTGTGCGTGCGCGCGGAGGGCGTGTACGGGCATCTGCGTAGGGGTGCCCATCCGTACGTGCCCGGGGGTTCCCCTCGCGCGGGCGCGCACGCGAGGGGAACGCAAGCCGCATTCCCGACTCCCCGGCCGGCGCCGGCGCGCGGGCGCGCGGGGAGGCGCCAGCCCACGGCCCACGGCGCGGCGGGGGCGCTCATACAATCGCGACCATGGCGGAATCGGCACACACCAGCGGTAACGGCGGCGCGACCACCACGCGAGGCGGCGGGCAGGGCGCTGCGGGCGCGGCGGACGAGCGGGGCATGGGCGGGCCCGGCGCCCCGGCGGCCGGCGGCCCCGAGCCCCGTTCCGCGACTGCCGCCGGGGCCGCCCCCGCGGCCGGTTCCGACGGCGCCCGCCAGGAGCCGGGCAAGAAGAACCGCGCCAAGGCGGACGGTGCCACGACGGGCCGTGCGAAGGCAGACCGCGACAAGGACGTCCCGCCGCCGCTCCCGGAGCCGCTGCGGGTGCCGGTCGCGGACTCGCACACCCACCTCGACATGCAGCAGGGCACCGTCGCCGACGCGCTCGCCAAGGCCGCGTCCGTCGGCGTGCACACCGTCATCCAGGTCGGCTGCGACGTGGCGGGCTCGCGCTGGGCCGCGGAGACGGCCGCCGCGTACGAGCCCGTGTGGGCCGCCGTCGCGCTGCACCCCAACGAGGCCCCGCGCCTCGTGCTCGGCGACCCCGAACCGCCGGCGGGCGGCCGGCCGCGGCCGGTGCCGTACGACCCCGAGACCGCCCCGGCCACAGCAGCCACCCCCGCCGCAGCACCTACTGCGACACCGACCGCAACTCCTACCGGAGCGCCCACCACGAAAACCGCTGGCCCCGCCCCGGCCGGCGGCGACCCCGGCCGTGACGACGACGCCGGGCGGAGTCTGGCGCGGCGGCGGGACCAGGCCGTGCGGGCCGCCGTCGAGCAGGGGCTGATCGGGGCGGACGCCCCGGTCATCGGGCTGGTCGACGTGGCCGCCGTACGGTCCGCAGCCACCGCACTGCGGGAGGCGTTCGACGAGTTCACCGCCGCGGGCACCAGCATCCTGCACACCTGCGCGGTCAAGGCGACCAGCCTGGTGCCGATGGTGCGGCTGTTGGCCGATGCGGGGCTCGGCTGCGAGGTGGCGAGCCCCGGCGAACTCGCTCTCGCGCAGGCCGCCGGCGTCCCGCCGCACCGCACCGTGCTCGACTCGCCGGCCAAGACCGTCGCCGAACTGCGGACCGCCCTCGCGCTCGGCATCGGCGTCAACGCCGACAGTTGGCAGGAGTTGGCGCGGCTCGACGGACTGGTGGCGGCTGCGCCCACCGCATCGGCGCTCGGCCTGCGCGTCAACCCGCAGGTGGGCGGGGGCACGATCAGCGCACTCAGCACGGCGACGGCGACCTCCAAGTTCGGCGTGCCGCTGCGCGACGACGGCCCGCGCGGCGGTTCCCCGGCCGAACTCAGGTCCCGCATCGTCACCGCCGTACTGGCCCGCCCCTGGCTCACCGGACTGCACGCCCACGTCGGCTCGCAGGGCTGCCCGTTGGAGCTGATGACCAGCGGCGTCCGTACGGTCTACGAACTCGCCGAGGAGATCAACTCGGCCGCGGGGCGGCAGCAGATCACCGGCATCAACATCGGCGGCGGTCTCCCCGTCAACTTCACCTCCGACACCACCGCCCCGACCTTCCGCGACTACGCCCGGCTGCTGCACGCGGCGGTGCCCGGGCTGCTGTCCGGGAAGTACGCGCTGACCACCGAGTTCGGGCGGTCGCTGCTGGCCAAGTCGGGCACCGTACTGGCCAGGGTCGAGTACGCCAAGTCGGCCGGCGGCCGGCCGATCGCCGTCACCCACGCCGGCGCCCAGGTCGCCACCCGCACCGTCTTCGCCCCGCGTTCCTGGCCCATTCGGGTCGCCGCCTACACCCCGCAGGGCCGGCCGAGCCGTGGCCCGCTGGTGGCCCAGGACGTGGCGGGTCCCTGCTGCTTCGCGGGCGACCTGGTCGCGCAGAACCGGCCGCTCCCCCTCCTGGCCAGCGGCGACCTGGCCGCCCTGCTCGACACCGGCGCCTACTACTTCTGCCACCACTTCGCGTACAACAGCCTGCCCCGGCCCGGCGTCTACGGCTTCGTGCTCGACGCCGACGCGCCGGCGGGCGTGCGGTTCGCGACCGTACGCGCGCCGCAGTCGATCGCCGACGTCGTCGCGGAGAGCGGCGGCGCGCAGGTCGACTCGCTGATCGGGGCACTGCCCGAGGAGGTGGCCGGCGGGTGATCGGGGGCTGAGCCGGTACGGGGCGGCGGGGCGGCTGCCGCGTACCGGTACGACGGGCCAGCGGCCATCCCGTACGCGCGGCCACACGCGCCGCATCCGGCCGCGGGCCTGGCTCTGCGTCCGCACAGCAAAAAACCCTCCTCCAGACTGGCTGGAGGAGGGTTTCTCATGGAGCGCCGAGCAGGCCTTGCACCTACATCCCTCGTTTGGAGACGAGTATCTTTCCTTAGACGACCGACGCATCAACCCCCGCCCCTCGGGGCGGCGTTGCGTGATCCACTTTACCCCAAGCTTCACTGTGCGTCGAACCAGCCGCCGGCGGCCGGCGCGGGCCCCGGCTCCGCCGCTCGCCGGCCGCTCGCCTAGTTCCCCGCCGCCTCGGCCTCGACGATCAGCAGCGTCCCGGTGCTGCCGGGGCCCACCCGGTGCGGGGTGTGGGCGGGGACCAGGAAGAGTTCGCCGGCGCGTACGGAGACGGGTTCGCCGGCCACCTCAAGGGCGAGCAGGCCGTCCAGGACGAGCAGCGCCTCGGCCGTGGGGTGGCTCTCCTCGGCGAGCGGCAGCCCGTCCATCCGCGCCACCTTGACCGCGGTCGACCCGACCCGGCCGAGCCCCCGCGAACGCCAGGCGTCCGGGAGTACGGCGGCCAACTCGGCGAGCGCCAGCGGTTCGCCCGGCCCCGGCAGGTCCGCCGGCCCCGGTCCGCCCGCCGACCGCGTCCCGACCTCCGCCCCCGTGTCGCCCTGCGTCACTGCCCCGGTCCCCGTCCCCGCCCCGGTCCCGGTCCCCGTTCCTGTCCCGCTCCCCGTCCCGTCCATCGCGCGTCCCTCCGCGGTCGTTCCGTCGCCCATGTCGTCGCGCCACCGTGCCGTGGCGCCGCCGCGTCACCGCACCACCACCTCACCGTGCCGTACGCGGCCATGCCGTCGGCCCGGTGTCGGATCTCGGCGCGCCCTCCCGGTGGAGGGGCCTGACCTGCACGTTAGTGCGGGGCGGCCGGGTGGTGGCTGACCGTTGGGCAAAGGATCGAGGCTCGGAAACCGGCGAGGGGCCACGAGGCCGAGGGCCAGCGGATCAGCAGGCCAACGGTTCAGCGGGCCAACGAGCCAGCGGCTCAGGGAACCAGCGGCCCCACAGGCCAACAGATCAGCGCACCGGTACGTCCTCCGGGCGGCGGCGGGCTCCGCCGGGGCGGGCGTCGCCGGCGCCGCCGCCGGTGGTCAGATAGCCGCTGACGGCGGCGTGCCCGGGGCCGCCGGGCGCCCAGGGGCGGGGCAGTTCGTCGATGCGCACCCACAGCAGCGACTCGTGCTCGTGCTCCCAACGGCCCAGCCACAGCGCCTTCCACCACAGGCCGGCCGCCGTGCCGGCGAGCAGCAGCCCGGGTGCCGCCGGCACCGCGAACGAGGCGCCGACCGCCACCAGGAAGACCGCCGCCAGCGGCCACCGGTGGGCGAGCCGCCAGTCCCGTACGGTCGCCTCGCGGTCCTGGAGCGAGACGGACTTCCCCGCGCGCGCCGCGGCCCGCGTCAGCTTCCCGTACCGGCCGCGCCGTACCGTCGCCGCCACCGCCAGCGCGATCAGGAACAGCGCCGCACCGGCGAGGACGCCGATCCGGCGGCCGGTCACGCCCGGTACGAGCAGCCCGCAGCCGGCCGCCAACAGCCCCAGCCACCACAGCCACCCCACCGGCGCCCGCACCAGCACCGCCACCCGCGCCACCGTGTACCCGCCGCGCCCCACGCCCGTCCTCCTCCGTCGTCCGTCCCGCCCGGCCGCCCACGGCGTGCCCGGCCTCCCTGCGGCCGGACTGTACTCAGCCCGGATGAGAGTTCGCTGAGACAACCGGTGCGGCCCGGGGCCGCCGCTGGTCGGTCCCCCTGACCGGGCGCCACTGATCGAACATCGCTGATCAGACGTCGCTGACCTGACAGCGCTGATCAGTCGTCGAAGAGGCCGCGGGCCGCGGCCTTCGCGTCGAACTCCTCCAGCCGGGCCTGGGCGTCCGGCAGCGCGTCGCACATCGCCTCAAGCAACACCCGGCCCAGCAGCATCGGCGCGCACGCCGTGTCGAAGGCGAGACCGGTGCCGACGGCGGCCGGCAGCAGCAGGTCACTGTGGGCGGCCACCGGCGCGAACGCGCTGTCGGCGACCGTGACGACGACCAGGCCCGCGGTCCGCGCGTACTCCAGGGCCGCCACCACCTCCCGCGGGTGGCGCGGCAGCGCGAAGCAGAGCAGGGCGCTGGCGCCCGCCGCGGTGGCCGCGTCGATCCGGTCGGCGAGCATGGTGCCGCCCTCGTCGAGCAGCCGTACGTCGGGGTGGACCTTGCGGGCGAAGTAGCTGAACCCGGCGGCCTGCGCGGACGCCGCGCGCAGCCCGAGCACCGGCAGCGGCCGGGAGGCGGCGAGCAGCCGGCCGGCGCGCGCGACGGGTTCGGGGTCGGCGAGCAGGGTGGCCAGGTGGCGCAGGTTGTCGATCTCGGCCTGGACCGCCTGCTGGTACTCGTTGACGGCCGTGTCGCCCGTGATCCGCTCGGCCGGCGCGACCTCCCGCAGGTGCTTGCGGAGCCCGGGGTAGCCGTCGAAGCCGAGCGCCACCGCGAACCGGGTCACCGACGGCTGGCTGACGCCGGCGAGCTCCGCGAGTTCGACGCTGGACAGGAACGGCGCGTCGGCCGCCCGCCGCACCATGCAGTGCGCGATGCGCCGCTGGGTGGGCGTGAGGCGGTGCCCCTCGAAGAGCTTCTGGAGCCGCGCCGCGGCCCCGTTCGCGTCCGGCGTCTGATCCATCGTGCCCTCCCGGCGACTTCGGCGACCCGCACGCGCTCGCCCACCGACACCGGCCCGGCCCCGACACACCCGGCCCGACCAGCGCCGATCATTCAGTTACGACTACCTCTGCATGAATATATGCAGCAGCGGGCGCAGGGGCGAACCGTCGGGTTCGCGGAGCACCCGGCGGTGGTCCGGGGCCGGGGCCGCGGCCGGAAGCGGCACGGGCCCCCGGGGGGGGGGGGCGCGCCGGCCGGGGGGGGGGGGGGGGGGGGGGGGGGGGGGGGGGGGGGGGGGGGGGGGGGGGGGGGGGGCGGGG
>NZ_JBEHZD010000226.1:0-11684 GCF_040240285.1 Streptomyces sp. HSW2009
ACAGGGTGTTGCGTCCGAAGGTGGATGCGGCGCTGCACCTGCACGAGCTGACCCGCGACCTCGACCTCTCCGCGTTCGTGGTCTTCTCCTCGGCCTCCTCCAACTTCGGTGGCGGCGGCCAGGCCAACTACGCGGCGGCCAACGCCTTCCTGGACGCCCTGGCACACCAGCGGCGCGGGCTCGGCCTCCCCGCGGTCTCCCTGGCCTGGGGCATGTGGGAGCAGCGCAGTGAGATGACCGGGGACCTCGGCGAGGCGGACCTCCAGCGCATCGCGCGGGCCGGGCTGAACGCGCTCAGCTCGCAAGAGGGCCTCGCCCTGTTCGACGACGCGCTCAGGACCGACGAGACCGTACTCGTGCCGACCCACGTGGACCTCGCCGCCCTGCGGGCCCAGGCCCACAGCGGCGACGTCCCCGCGCTGCTGCGCGGCCTGGTGCGCATGCCCCGGCGCCGGGCCGTGGCGGCGGAGACCACGCACACCGGCACCGGGTCGCTGCGGGACCGCCTGGCCGGCCTCTCCGCGGCCGACCAACACCGGGCGCTGCTCGACCTGGTGCGGGTCCAGGTGGCCACTGTCCTCGGCCATGGCTCGCCGGAGGCGGTGGAGCCCGACATGGCCTTCAAGGACATGGGCTTCGACTCGCTCACCACGGTGGAACTGCGCAACCGGCTCAACACGGAGACCGGGCTGCGGCTGTCGGCGGTACTGGTCTTCGACCACCCGACCCCCACCGCGCTGGTGGACCACCTGCGGGAGGAACTCCTGCCGGACGGCGGCACGGGCGAGCCCCTGGTCTTCGCCGAGCTCGACAAGTTGGAGCCCTTGCTCTCCCACGTGATGGACGACGGCGAGGCGCGCACGAAGGCGGCCGGACGGCTGCGGGAGCTCCTGGAGAAGCTGGTCGAGGCTTCCGACGACTCCGGCTCCGCCGAGGTGGTCGAACGGATCGGATCGTCCTCCAACGACGAACTGTTCGCCTTCATCGACAACGAGCTCGGGCTGTCCTGAACCGGCGTCCAGCGCCCTCTGCCCCCCTGACTTCACAGTTCAAAGAAAGCGACGGCACACAGTGAGCGAGACGAAGCTCCGCGACTACCTCAACAGGGTGACGACCGACCTGCACCGCACCCGGCAGCGCCTTCAAGAGGTGGAGGCGAAGCAGCGCGAGCCCATCGCGATCGTCGCGATGAGCTGTCGCTTCCCCGGCGGGATCAGCTCTCCCGAGGAACTGTGGAGCATGGTCGTGGACGGCGCCGACGGACTCTCACCGTTCCCGACGGACCGCGGCTGGCACGAGGAGGTGTACAACCCGGACCCCGACAGCCAGGGCACGAGCTATGTGAACGAGGGCGGGTTCCTACACGACGCCGCGCAGTTCGACCCCGTGTTCTTCGGGATCTCGCCGCGTGAGGCGCTGGCGATGGACCCCCAGCAGCGGCTGCTGCTTGAGGCGTCCTGGGAGGTCCTGGAGCGGGCGGGCATCGACCCGCTGTCCGTCAAGGGCACCACCGGCGGCGTGTTCATGGGCGCCGCCTTCCAGGGGTACGGCGCGGCCGGCCCGATCGAGGCCGAAGAGGTCGAGGGCCACCTGATGACGGGGCAGACGCCCGCCGTCACCTCCGGCCGGGTCTCGTACGTCCTCGGCCTCGAAGGCCCCGCGGTGACGGTGGACACGGCGTGTTCGTCGTCCCTGGTGACGCTGCACCTGGCCGCGCAGGCACTGCGCCAGGGCGAGTGCGACTTCGCCCTGGCCGGCGGCATCACCGTGATGGCCGGCCCCGGAACGTTCACCGAGTTCAGCCGCCAGCGGGGACTCGCGTCCGACGGCCGCTGCAAGCCCTTCGCCGCTGCCGCCGACGGCACCAACTGGGCCGAGGGCGTCGGCGTGCTGCTCGTGGAACGGCTGTCCGACGCCCGCCGCCTCGGCCACCCCGTGCTGGCCGTGGTGCGCGGCTCCGCGGTGAACCAGGACGGCGCCAGCAACGGCCTGACGGCCCCCAACGGCCCGTCGCAGCGCAGGGTGATCCGGCAGGCGCTCGACAACGCGGGACTCACCCCGGACGACGTCGACGTGGTGGAGGCGCACGGTACGGGCACCACGCTGGGTGACCCGATCGAGGCGCAGGCGCTGCTGGCCACCTACGGCCAGGGCCGGCCGGCGGACCGGCCGCTGTGGCTGGGGTCCATCAAGTCGAACATCGGTCACACGCAGGCGGCGGCGGGTGTCGCGGGGATCATCAAGATGGTGATGGCGATGCAGCACGGCGTCCTGCCGCAGACGCTGCACGTCGACGAGCCGACCCCGCACGTGGACTGGTCGGCGGGGGCCGTGGAACTGCTGGCCGAGGCACGGCCCTGGCCGGAGACGGGCCGGCCCCGCCGGGCGGCGATCTCCTCCTTCGCGATCAGCGGCACCAACGCGCACACCATCGTCGAGCAGGCCCCCGAAGCCGAGGAGCCGGGGCCGGCCACGCCGCAGGAGGACCCGGCAGCCGAGGTACCCGCGACGGTCGCGACCTCCGTCGTGCCGTGGCTCGTCGCCGGCAAGGGCGAGGCCGCCCTTCGGGCACAGGCCGAGCGGCTGCACGCCCGTCTGACGGCCCAGGGCTCCGCCCAGGACGACGAACTCGCGGCGGCGCCGGTGGCGGACATCGGCTACTCCCTGGCCGTGTCCCGGTCGGCGTTCGAGCACCGCGCGGCGGTGATCGGCGACGACCGCGAGAGCCTGCTGCGTGGTCTTCGGGCCGTGGCTCAGGGCGAGATTGCTCCGGGCGTGGTCAGGGCACAGGCGGTGAAGGGACGTAGGACCGCGTTCCTGTTCTCGGGTCAGGGTGCCCAACGCCTGGGCATGGGGCGGGAGTTGTACGAGGCATTCCCGGTGTTCGCCCGGGCGCTGGACGGGGCGTGTGCGCATCTGGATGTGTTGCTTGACCGTCCGCTGAAGGATGTGATGTTCGCGGCGGAGGGCAGTGCCGACGCCGAGCTGTTGAATCAGACGGCGTTCACGCAGCCCGCGTTGTTCGCGGTCGAGGTGGCGTTGTTCCGGCTGCTGGAGCAGTGGGATGTCACCCCGCACGTGCTCATCGGTCACTCGGTGGGTGAGATCGCTGCCGCGCACGTGGCGGGGGTGTTTTCGCTTGAGGACGCGTGCACGCTGATCGCCGCCCGTGGCCGCTTGATGCAGGCGTTGCCTGAGGGCGGCGCGATGGTGGCGGTGCAGGCGTCCGAGGAGGAGATCGCCGGATCGCTTGCCGGTCGTGAGGCCGAGGTGGACATCGCGGCGGTCAACGGTCCGACGGCGGTGGTGATCGCGGGTGACGAGGCCGCCGTACTGGAGATCGCCGGCCAGTGGTCGGAGCAGGGGCGCAAGACGAGCCGCCTGCGGGTCAGCCACGCCTTCCACTCGCCCCGCATGGACGCGATGCTGGACGACTTCCGCAAGGTCGTCGAAGGGCTGTCGTTCGCCTCGCCGGCCATCCCCTTCGTCTCCAACGTCACCGGAGAGCCGGCTTCGGACGCCGAGGTGTGCGCGCCGGAGTACTGGGTGCGGCACGTGCGCGCGGCCGTACGCTTCGCCGACGGTGTACGCGGCCTTGAGGCGCAGGGAGTGAACACCTTCCTGGAGGTCGGCCCGGACGCCGTGCTGTCGGTGATGGCCCAGGACTGCCTGGGCGAGCGGGCCGCGGTCAGCCCGGTGACGGTGTCGACGCTGCGCAAGGACCGGACGGAGGTCCAGGCGCTGACGGCCGCCGTCGCCGAACTCCACATCCACGGCGCCGCAGTCGACTGGGAGCAGGTCTTCGCCGGGCGCGGCGCGCGGCGGGTGGCCCTCCCCACGTACGCCTTCCAGCGCCAGCGCTACTGGCTCGACTCCATGGCAGCCGTCGGCGACGTCGGCTCGGTGGGCCTCGGAACGGTATGGCACCCGCTGCTGGGCGCCGTGCTCTCGCTGGCGGGCGGCGGCGGTGTGCTGCTCAGCGGGCGGTTGTCGATGGCCACGCACTCCTGGCTCGCCGATCACACGGTGCAGGGCATGGCGCTGGTGCCCGGGACGGCCTTCATGGAGATGGCCGCCCGCGCGGGTGACCAAGTGGGATGTCCCCGGGTCGATGAGCTGGTGATCGAGGCGCCCCTGGTGATGCCCGAGCGCGGCGGGGTGCAGATCCAGGTCGAGGTGGGGGACGTCGACGCCGCGGGCCACCGCGAGGTGAGCGTCTACTCGCGGATCGAGTCCGACGAGGACCGGGCCGACCTCGGGAATCCCTGGGTACGGCACGCACACGGTGTGCTCACCCCGTCCGGCCCGGCAGCCTCCTTCGACTTCAAGAAGTGGCCGCCCTCCGGGTCCAAGCCCGTCGACATCTCCGGCGGGTACGAGCACGCCGCCGAACACGGGCTGCGCTACGGCCCCGCGTTCCAGGGGCTGCGGCGCGCCTGGCGACGCGGCGACGCGGTGTTCGCCGATGTCGAACTGCCCGAGGACCAGCTCGGCACCGCGAAGTACTTCGGACTGCACCCGGCGCTGTTCGACGCGGCCCTGCACGCCATCGGCGTGGGCAAGGAAGTACGCGGCGGCGACGACGCGCCGAGCGCGGGCACCCTGCTGCCGTTCTCGTGGCGAGGCTTCTCCCTGGACGCCGTCGGCGCGGGAGCGCTGCGCGTCCGGGTGGTCCCCGACGGGCGCCAGGCGGTGTCCCTGGCGATAGCCGACACGTCGGGCCGCCCGGTGGCGTCGGTCGACTCACTCGTTCTGCGGCCCATGCAGGCGGACGCGTTGCGGAACGCGAACCGGAAGACCGGCGACGCGCTGTTCCTCATGGAGTGGACGGCGAGCGCGGCCGGGCCCGCCGAGGGCGTGGCGTCGGGCTGGTCGGTGGTGCTGGGCGACGACCGCCTCGGCGTGGGCGCCGCTCTGGAGGCGTCAGGCATCACCACCGACGTGTACACGGACCCAGTGGCGCTCGGTGACGCCGTGGCGTCGGGCACGCTCATGCCCGGCACCGTGGTGCTGCCGGTGGCTTCGGACGGCTCGGCCGTGGCGGGCGAGGTGCATGCGCGGGTCGCCGAGGTACTGGAGACCGTCCAGTCCTGGGTGGCGGACGAGCGGTTCGCGGGGAGCCGGCTGGTGCTCGTGACCCGGGGGGCCGTGGACACCGGTGACGGTGTGACGGATCTGGCGGGCGCGGCCGTGTGGGGCCTTGTGCGCTCGGCGCAGTCGGAGAACCCGGGCCAGGTGGTGCTGGTCGACATCGATGACGTCGAACGGTCGGCCGGGCTGCTCGCGGGCGTGGTGGCTTCCGGCGAGGAGCAGGTGGTGGTGCGCTCCGGCGAGGTCCGCGTGCCGCGCCTGGGCCGTGCGCCGCTCCCGGGCGAGGCTCAGGAGTCGGAGGTGTTCGGTTCCGGCTCGGTACTGGTGACGGGGGCCACCGGGCTGCTCGGCGGCCTGGTGGCCCGGCACCTGGTCACCCGGCACGGCGTCCGGAAGCTGGTGCTGTTGTCCCGCCGTGGGGCGGAGGCGGACGGTGCTGCCGAGTTGCGGGCCGAACTGGCGACCGCGGGCGCCGAAGCAGTGATAGAGGCGTGCGACGTCGCGGACCGCGAGGCGCTCGCCGCGGTGCTGTCGGGGCTGCCCGAAGGGTTCGCGCCGAGCGCTGTGGTGCACGCGGCCGGGGTGCTCGACGACGGGCTCTTCGCGTCCCTGTCGCGCGAGCGGGTGAGCGCGGTGCTGCGGGCGAAGGTGGACGCGGCCTGGAACCTGCACGAACTGACCGCGGACATGGACCTGTCGGCGTTCGTCCTCTTCTCCTCGGCCGCCGGTGTGCTCGGCGCGGCCGGACAGAGCAACTACGCCGCGGCCAACGTGTTCCTGGACGGCCTCGCGTCCTGGCGGCGCGCCCAGGGGCTGCCGGGCGTCTCGCTGGCCTGGGGTCTGTGGGAACAGGCCGGCGGCATGACCGGCCACCTCGGGCAGGGTGACCTGCGCCGGGTGTCGCGTTCGGGTCTGGTGCCGCTCTCCTCCAAGGAGGGCCTGGAGCTGTTCGACGCGGGCGTCACCTCCGGCCAGGCCGTGGTGATTCCCACCCGGCTGGACCTGGGTGCGCTGCGCGCCCAGGGGGCCGCGATGCCCGCCGTGTTCCGTGCCATCGTCCCGGAGCCCACGGTCCGGCGTACGGCCCGCGCGGTCGAGTCCGAAGCCGGTGACCAGTCCGCCCAGTTGCGCCAACAACTGGCCGGGCTGTCGGAGACCGAGACCGAGGAGGCGCTGCTCGAACTGGTGCGTACGCTCGCCGCCGCGGTGCTCGGGTACACGTCACCCGACGAGGTCGACACCAGCCACGAGTTCATGGAGATGGGCTTCAACTCCCTTACGGCGGTGGAGTTCCGCAACCAGCTCGCCGCGGTCACCGGCCTCCGGTTGGACACCACGGTGGTCTTCGACTACCCGCGCCCCCTGGAGCTGGTGTCCCATCTGCGGCCCCGGATCGCGGCCGGGATCGCGTCCGCTCCCGCCGACCGCAAGCCGCAGTCGCCGTCGGCCCAGGCCGCCACGTCGACGCCCACGACCGAGCCTTCGGCGCCGCAGGCGGACGCGCCCGACACCCTGGGTTCCCTGTTCCGGGAGGCGGCGGCGCAGGGCAAGACCAAGATCGGCATGGATCTGCTGGTGAACGCCGCGCGGCTGCGTCCCACCTTCGAGGACCCGGCCGACTTCGAGGGGACCATCAGGCCCGTGCGGCTCTCCCGGGGCGCCGTGCGCCCCCGGCTGATGTGCTGCTCCTCCTACATGGCGCTGGGCGGCGTCCACCAGTACGCGCAGCTCGCCGCCTCCTTCCGGGGCAGCCGGGACGTCGCGGCCCTGCCCGCCGTGGGATTCGTCCAGGGCGAGAGCCTTCCGGCCACCCCGGAAGCGCTGTTCCGCCTCCAGGCGCGGATCGTCTCGGAGTACGCCGACGGTGCCCCGGTCGTCCTGGTCGGTTCGTCGGCCGGCGGAATGGTCGCCCACTCGGTGGCCGCCGCCCTGGAGAGCCAGGGCACACCGCCCGCGGGCGTCGTCCTGCTGGACACGTACCTGCCGGACAGCGCGAGCATCGGCCAGTTCGAGAACACCATGCTCGACGAGATGTACGAGCGGGACGCCCTCGTCTCCATGGAGGGTGTCCGGATGTCCGCCATGGGCTGGTACCTGCATCTGTTCGAGGGGTGGAAGCCGCCGGAGAGCGCGGTTCCCAGCCTCCTCGTCCGTGCGGCGGAACCGATGGGCGAGGTGGACCCGGACGCGCCGGGCTGGCAGTCGGACTGGCCGGCCGACTCCGTGATCGACGTACCCGGAACCCACTTCACGATGGTGGAGAAGCAGGCGGGTACCACCGCACAGGCCGTCGAGGACTGGGTGGCCAGCCTCTAGCGCAGCACGCGCCCGCCCGCGCCGACGGCCGCGCGGGCGGGCGCCCCACGCCGCAGCCGAGGTCGGCGCGGCCCACAGCTTTGACGCACGGTTTTACCCAAGGCAGGAGTTAGGTGAGCACCATGTTGAACGGGTCCAGTGACTCGGGAGATTCCATCGCGCAGGCTGGACCTGGCCGTGACGAGAGCCCTGAACCGCCCTCACTCGGTCCGGACTTCCACGAGCTGCCGGACTTTGAACAGCGCAGGGTTCTGTTCGACCTGGTACGCGCACACGTCGCCGCGGCGCTGCGGTCCGATTCGCCGCGCGCGCTCGACGCGGAGAGCTCGTTCCTCGACCTGGGACTGGACTCGCTCGCGGCGGTCAACCTGCACCGAGGACTGGTCGCCGCCACCGGGCTCAGCCTTGAGGTGTCACTCGCCTTCGAGTACCCGACGCCCAGCCAGCTCGTGGACCACCTCCACCGGAAGATCTTCCCCGTGGCCACAGACGACACCGCTCCCGCGCGTGCCGTCGTGGGCTCGGACGACCCCATCGCGATCGTCGGGATGAGCTGCCGTTTCCCCGGCGGCATCAACAGCCCCGAGGACCTGTGGAAGGTCGTTTCCGAGGGCGTGGACGCCATCACGCCGTTCCCCACCGACCGTGGCTGGGACCTGGAGGCGCTCTACAGCCCGGACCCGGACCGCCCCGGCACCAGCTACGCGACCGAGGGCGGGTTCATCCATGAAGTGGCCGGGTTCGACGCGGAGTTCTTCGGGATATCGCCGCGCGAGGCGCTCGCCATGGACCCGCAGCAGCGGCTGCTCCTTGAGACGAGCTGGGAGGTCTTCGAGCGGGCCGGAATCGATGTGACCGAGCTGCGGGGGAGCCGCACCGCGGTCTTCACCGGCGCTGAGCACCACGACTACGGGCCCCACCTCCAGAGCACCAAGAACGGCCTTGAGGGCTACGCGCTGACCGGCATCGCGGGCAGCGTCGCCTCCGGGCGCATCTCCTACGCCTTCGGCTTCGAGGGCCCGGCACTGACGGTGGACACGGCGTGTTCGTCGTCGCTGGTCTCCCTCCACCAGGCGGCGCACTCGCTGCGCCAGGGAGAGTGCGACCTGGCGCTCGCCACCGGCGTCGCCACCATGCCGACCCCGGGTGACTTCATCCTCTTCAGCCGTCAGCGCGGGCTCTCCTCCAACGGGCGCTGCAAGGCGTTCGGCGCCGAGGCCGACGGCACGTCATGGGCCGAGGGCGTCGGCGTCCTCCTGGTGGAGCGGCTCTCCGACGCCCGGCGCAACGGCCACGAGGTGCTGGCCATCGTGCGCGGCTCCGCCGTCAACCAGGACGGCGCCAGCAACGGCCTGACGGCCCCCAACGGGCGCTCCCAGCAGCGCGTCATCCGGCAGGCGCTGGCCAACGCCGAGCTGACAGCGGACCAGGTCGACGTGATCGAGGCGCACGGCACCGGAACCTCGCTCGGCGACCCCATCGAGGCGCAGGCGCTGATCGCCACCTACGGCGAGAGCCGCCCGGAGGGGCAGCCGGTGTGGCTGGGCTCCCTCAAGTCGAACATCGGCCACACCCAGGCGGCTGCCGGTGTGGGCGCCGTCATCAAGATGGTGATGGCCATGCGCCACGGCATCCTGCCCAAGACGCTGCACGTGGAGGTACCGACCCCGCACGTGGACTGGGCGTCGGGCGGTGTGGCGCTCCTCGCCGAGCAGCGCGCCTGGCCGGAGACCGGGCAGCCGTTCCGGGCCGGTATCTCCTCGTTCGGCATGAGCGGCACCAACGCGCACGCCATCATCGAACAGGCCCCGCCGCAGGAGCCGGCCCCCACGACGGACGCCGACGCGGACACGGCCGCCCAGCCCGTGTCCTGGCTGGTGTCTGCCAGGAGCGAGGAGGCGCTGCGGGCGCAGGCCGCGCGACTGCGCGAGCACGTGGTGCGCCACCCCGACGCGCAGCCGGTCGACGTCGGATGGTCGTCCGCCGTGACACGAGCCGCGCTCGAACACCGCGGCGTGGTGGTGGCGGCCGACCGTGAGGGGCTGCTGCGCGGCCTTGCGGCGCTCGCCGAGGGGACCGACGCTCCGGGCCTGGTGCAGGGCAGGTCCACGGCGCAGCGGGTGGCGTTCCTGTTCACCGGCCAGGGTGCCCAGCGGCTGGGCATGGGCCGTGAACTCTACGACACCTACCCGCTCTTCGCCGACGTGTTCGATGAGGCGTGCGACTACCTGGAGGTGCGCCTCGGGGCCTCCGTGCTCGACGTGGTCTTCGGCCCCGAGGACGACGCCGCCGCGACCGCTGACGAGCTCAACCAGACGATGTTCACCCAGGCCGGGCTGTTCGCCTTCGAGGTGGCCCTGTTCCGCCTGTTGGAGTCCTGGGGTGTGCGCCCCGACTTCCTGATGGGGCACTCGGTGGGCGAGATCGCCGCGGCTCACGTCGCCGGGGTGCTGTCCCTGGAGGACGCGTGCGCCCTGGTGGCGGCCCGCGGACGGCTGATGCAGGAACTGCCCGAGGGCGGCGCCATGGTGGCCGTCCAGGCATCGGAGCAGGAGGTGGCCGAGAGCCTGGCGGGCCGCGCGGACCAGGTGTCGCTGGCGGCGCTCAACGGCCCCACCTCGGTGGTGCTCTCCGGCGACGAGGACGCGGTGCTCGAAGTTGCCGGCCACTGGGAGGCCCAGGGCCGCAAGACCAAGCGGCTGCGGGTCAGCCACGCGTTCCACTCCCCCCGGATGGACGCCATGCTGGCGGAGTTCGGCCAGATCGCCGCCTGCCTGCCGTACTCGGCCCCGGCCATCCCGGTCATCTCCAACGTCACCGGCGATGTCGCGGGCGCCGAACTGACCACCCCGGAGTACTGGGTCCGCCACGTGCGGGAAGCGGTCCGCTTCGACGACGGTATGCGCCGCCTCGCCGACCTGGGCGTGACCACGTGCGTGGAACTCGGCCCCGACGCCGTGCTGACCGCGATGGGCCAGGACTGCCTGGACGCCGTCGACGCCGACGTGGCCTTCGTACCCCTGGCCCGCTCCGGGCGCGCCGAGGCCCAGACGCTGGCGGAGGCGGTCGCCACCCTGTACGCGAACGGCGTCGGCGTGGACTGGGACGCGGTGTACTCCGGGCGCGGCGCACGCCGCGTCGCCCTGCCGACCTACGCCTTCCAGCACAAGCGGTACTGGCTTGAGGCGGGCGGCGCCGTGGCCGGCGACGCCCGGAGCGTCGGCCTCGGCAGGGTGGACCACCCGCTGCTCGGCGGCCTCACCGAACTCGCCGAGGGCGACCGTACGGTGCTGACCGGACGCCTGTCGCTACAGACCCACCCGTGGCTCGCCGACCACGCCGTGGCCGGCGGAGTGCTCTTCCCCGGCACCGGATTCGTGGAGCTCGGACTGCTCGCCGGCGTCGAAACCGGGGCGGGACGGCTCGGCGAACTCACCCTCGAAACCCCGCTCCTCCTGCCGGAGCAGGGCGGTGTCCGCGTCCAGCTCGTGGTCGGCCCCGTCGACGAGTCCGGCATCCGGCCGCTGGGCGTGTACTCGCGCTCCGACAGCGACGAGCCGGGGGAGGAGTGGGTGCGGCACGCCCAGGGCGTCCTTGAGGCGGACAACGGCGCCGCGGTCACCGACAGTCTGTTGCAGTGGCCCGTCCCGGGCGCCGAGCAGGTGCCGATGGAGGGCTTCTACGCGGGGCTGGCCCAGATCGGTTACGGATACGGACCGGTCTTCCAGGGCCTGGAGGCGGTCTGGCGGCTGGACGGCGACGTCTACGCCGAGGTGGCGCTGCCGGACTCGGCCGCCCAGGAAGCCGGACGGTTCGGCCTGCACCCCGCCCTGCTCGACGCCGCTCTGCACGCCATGGAGATGGGCGACTTCGGCGGCGAGAGCGGGCGCGTGACCCTGCCGTTCTCCTTCACCGGGGTGACCCTGCACGCGGTGGGCGCCGGACGGGTGCGGGTGCGGCTGCGCCCGCAGGGCAAGGACACGGTCGCGCTGCTGGTCACCGACGCCACGGGTGCGCCCGTCGCCTCGGTGGAGTCGCTGGTGGTACGGGAGGTGGCGGCCGAGCGGTTCGCGTCCGGGCCGCGCTCCACCGGCGGCGACGGAACGCTCTTCCGGGCCAACTGGGATGTGCTCGCCACCGCCCGCGGCGGCGACCAGACCGCGGGCGGTGTGTCCACGGCCGTGGGGGGGGGGGGGCGGGCGGGGGGGGGGGGCCGGCGCCCCCCCCCCCGGGGCGGGCCCGCCGCGGGCCCCGGAGGGGGCGCGCGCGGGGCCGCC
>NZ_JBEHZD010000227.1:0-11674 GCF_040240285.1 Streptomyces sp. HSW2009
CGGTCCGGCCACCCGGGGCGACTGAAGCCCCGCTCAGCCGACCACCGACGGTGTCGCGTACGCAGCGGGCGCCCCCCGCGGTGTAGCGGTGGGGCGGAAACCTGTTCGTGTACACCGGTGAGGAGCGCCCGTGTCCTATGACCGCAGCATCCGTCTCGACTCCGACTTCGACACCGCGGTCGCCGCGGTCCGGCAGGCCCTGGCCGACCAGGGGTTCGGCATCCTCACCGAGATCGACGTACGGGCCACCCTCAAGGCCAAGCTCGACCACGACATGGAGGACTACCTGATCCTCGGCGCCTGCAACCCACCGCTGGCCCACCGGGCGCTGGAGGCTGACCGCAGCATCGGGCTGCTCCTGCCCTGCAACGTTGTCGTCCGCCGCGACGGCGACCACACGGCCGTCCAGGCCCTCGACCCGAACACCATGGTCACCCTCACCGGTCTGCCCGCCCTCGGTCCCGTCGCCGCCGAGGCCACGGCCCGCCTGGATGCCGCCCTGGCTGCCCTGGCCGCCCTCGACGCCTGATGCCGCAGGTCAGCGCCGCGTACGCCTACCGCTCCCAAGTCGCGCGGGGCAGGCGACGGACCGCGGGAGCCGCGAGCGGCAGGAGGGCGATCGCGACGAACAGCAGGCCGGAGACCGTGGTGACCTGGTGCGCGCCGAAGCCGTGGCTGAGCGGGCCCACCGCCAGCAGGGCGACCGGGATGGCCAGGTAGGAGAACAGGTCGTCGTACGCGACGACGCGCGACAACACCCTGGTCGGTACGTGCTCGTGCAGGGAGGTCTCCCAGGCGATCGCCGAGACCGAGAGGCCGACCCCGGCCATGAACGACGCGGCGGCCAGCCAGGGCACAGACAGCCGGGTGCCGAGGGCGAGCAGGGGGAGGGCGTTCAGCACGACCGCGAGTTGCCCCCAGAGCAGGAAGCGTCGGACGGTGAGCCGGTAGAGGAGACTGCTGCCGACGAGCATCCCGGCCCCGCGCACGCTGAGCACCAGGCCCCATGTGGCGGGTGAGGACAGGTCGGCGGTCAGCCGCGGTCCCAGGACCTGCCAACTGCCCGCGTTGACCAGGTTCACCGCGCAGAACGCCAGGGTGACCGGCCACAACCAGGGTGTGTGCCAGAACGCGTCCCAGCCCTCCCGCAGCTCGTGCCCGAGGTGGCGGCGCCCCGGGGAAGGGTGGCGGCGCGCCGGGGAGAGGTTGCGGCCCGAAGGGGCGGGGATGCGCGCCAGGAACACGGCGGCGAGCAGGTAGCCGAGCGCGTCGACGGCGATGGCCACGCCGCCACCCACGGCGACCACCAGCACGCCCGCGAGCACGGGCCCGAACACCTTGGTGCCGTTCCTGACCGTGCCGAGCAGGGCGTTGGCCCGCTGGAGTTCCCGCTTGGCCACCAGCTCAGGCACCAGGCCGCGCAGGGCCGGCGAGGCGAACGCGCCCAACACCCCGTTGAGTAGTCCCAGGGCCGCGAGGGACCATGGCGAATAGTGGCCGGTCAGGAGGAGTACGGCGGTCGCACCCTGGGTCAGCGCGGCGCCCAGGTGGGCGGTCACCAGGACCAACCCTCTGGGCAGCCGGTCGGCGACGCCACCGCCGATCAGCAGGAAGCCGAGCATCGGCAGCATGCGCGCGGCCAGTACGAGACCCAGGTCGCCCACCCGCGCCGACGCGTCGAGAACGGCGAACGCCAGGGCCACCGGAGCCATGGAACTTCCCCACAGGGACACCGTCTGCCCGGCGAAGTACCAGCGGAAGCCGGGGCGTCGCAGGGGAGATGCCGAGGGAGGGTTGGGGGGAGGCGTCGAGGGGACAGGGGAAGGGTTGGTTGTTGTGGGCACCGGCCCGAGTGTGTGGACGCACCGGGCGGTGGCACTATCGTTTCGCCCACTGCCGAAAGTTCCCGCAGGGTGCGGCCCCAGCCTCCCGCAGGGTGCTGACTCGACCTCCCGCAGGGTGCTGCCGGCCCGGCCTCCCGCAGGGTGCTGCCGGCCCGGCCTCCCGCGGGGTGCTGCCGCCCCGGCCTCCCCACGACGAAGGGCCGAATCCGATGGTGCTGCTGCGCTTGGGCTCCCAGGCCCTCGCACGCTCCCGCTTCGCGCTGTCGCCCCTCGCCGAGACGTTGGGCGCCGTCATGGCCCTGTCCCGGCCGTGCACCGATCGCTGGCTCGCTCCCTGGCACGCCCGTCATCACCCGGACTTCCAGGCCCTGCTCGCGGCCGACCCGTTCGCCAAGGGCCTGGTCACCCTGGTCGGCTCGACGAAGTACCTGCCCGACCATGTGTCGCTGCCGCCGCCGGACGGGATGCGCACGCGGCTCGGCGACGAGCTCGCGCGGATGGCCACTGTCCCCGACGACGTCGTCGGGGCGAGCCTGCGTCTGGCGGTGGAGGCGAGCTGGCAGCGGCACGACCTGGGCACCTGGCTCACCGGCCACAACTGGGCGGCCCGTACCGCCGCGCTGTTCCAGCACGTCTGGGACGCGCACCTGGCCGAGGTCTGGCCGCGCCGCCGTGCCCTACTCGAACGCGATGTCACCTACCGCGCCGGGTTGCTGGCCGCCTACGGCTGGCCCCGCGCCGTGGAGCGGATGAACCGGCACAGCGTCTGGGTCGGCGCGGACGCGATCCGGTTCAGCAGCCGGCCGGGGCACGACCGCGTCGTGGGCCCCGAGGGCATGCTGTTCGTCCCGTACACCGGCCTCGGGCGGGGCACCTGGCTGTGTGAGGGGCTCGGGCTGCCGTACGCGCTGGTCTATCCGGCCCGCGGCTCGGGTGACCTCCAGTCGGTCGCTGCGCGCCCCCGGGAACAGGCCCTGGCCCGGCTGATCGGTACGGGCCGCGCGGCGATCCTGCGCGCACTGGAGCACCCCGCCACGAGCAGCGAACTCGCCGCCGAGTTCGGTCTCTCGCTCGGGACGGTCGGTGGCCACCTGGCCGTTCTGCGCGAGGCGGAACTCGTGGTCGGCGAGCGCGCCGGTCGACGGGTGATCTACCGTCGCACCGAGGCCGGCGACGCGCTGGCCACCGGAGGGAGCTCGGGGGCCGGGGCCGGTACGCCCCCGTAGGAGGGGCCGCGCCCCGCTGCCGCCGCGCACAGTCGCCTTTCGCCACCCGGGTGGAACCACCTGGCGCAACCCACCGTGCAACCCTTTGTACGAACCATGTGTACGAACCACCCACGCCTCCCCCGGCCCCCGCCCACGTCAGCGCCACGGCGACCACACCCACCTGCCAACCACCACACGGCAGAGTCCGCGCGCGAACGCTGTGCCGGGGTGTGCACAAGAAGAGGGAGAAGGCCACCGAGGGGGTGGCTCTGGGAAGGGAAGGTTCGTGGCGACAGATGAGGAACTGCTGACGCGCTCGGTGACCGACGCGTCGGCCTTTGAACCACTCGTGGAGCGTCACTCCAGGGTGCTGCACGGCTACTTCGCACGCCGTGCGCCCGACGCGGCGGACGACCTGTTGGCCGAGGCCTGGTTGCGGGCGTACGCGGGGCGCCATACCTACCAGGCGTCCCGCGGGCCGGCCAGGGCCTGGCTGTTCGGCGTGGCGCGTAACGTACTGGCCGCACACTGGCGCGGTCGGGAGCGTGCGCCGGGCAGCGTCGCCGTACTGGCCGGTGAGCCGAGCAGCGACCCCTGGCACGCCGTTGACCAGCGGTTGGACGCCGCGGCCGTCGCGCCCCTGATGCGGCAGATCCTGGCCGAGCTCCCGGCGGTGGAGCGAGAACTCCTCCTTCTGGTCGCCTGGGAACAACTCAGCCCCACCGAAGCCGCGACCGTCGTGGGCGTCCCCGCGGGCACGGCCCGATCCCGACTGCACCGAGCCCGCACCCGACTGCGCGCCGCGCTCGGCCCCGCCGCCCCGCTTTCCCTGACAGGAGACCTCGCGTGACCGGACAGGACACCGCCACCGACCGGATCGACGTCCTCGACTTCCCCGGCGCCGACCGGTTGCAGGCCGCCGGCCGGGTCGCCCCGCCATCAGCGGACGCCGTCGCCGCGGCGCTGGCCGCAGTGCGCTCGGCGGCCGGCCAGGAACAGGGTGGTACGGCGGGGGCCGCGGTCGTGGTCGAACTCGACGCGCGGCCGGTGACCGAGCCCGGCTCCGTACGGGCCTGGCGGCGTGGGTTGCCGCTGCTGGTCGCGGCGGCCGTGGCCGCGACGATCGCGGTGGGTGTCGCGTTCCCACCCTGGTCGGACTCCGAGACCAGCCGGACCTCACCGGCAGCGGAGCCGACGGCGACCGCACCGTACTGGAAGGTACGGACCCTCCAGTGGAGCCGCAGCGCCAGCGGAAACCGGCAACCGGACGCCACGTCCGAGACGCTGTGGGTGAGTCGGGACGGCACGCGGGGGAAGCCGGGCAACCACCCGGTCCAGGACTATTCGCGCCGGGACATGGGCGGGACGGCGTACGTGATCTGTGGCCGACCCATCTCCTGGGACGACCTGAAGAAGCTGCCCACCGACCCGTCGGCGCTCCGTGCCCACCTGGTCGGGAAGGCCACCGGCGCGTCCGTCACCGAGGACCTGTACAACGGCATCGAGGAACTCCTCACCCGCTCCCCTGCCGAGCCACGGCTACGTGCCGCGCTGTTCACCGTACTCACCCGGCTCCCCGGAGCGCGGGTGACCGAGGAGGTCAAGGACAGCACCGGACGGGTCGGCACGGCCGTGGCCATCGACGTGGACACCTGGCACCGACAACTGGTCGTCGACACCAAGGCGCACCACGTGCTCGAAGCCACCGACACGGCCCGCAACAACGGTCTGACCTGGGGCGATCGGCAGCTCCGCGCCGGGGACCTGCTGCAACGCACCACCTATGTCTCCGTGGGACCCGCCTGGCAGGCACCGGAGGTGGACCCCGTCACGAAGCCCTCCTGACGGAGGTCGGGGAGGCCGCTTCCGGTGGGTGTGGTCGCGATGGGTGTGACTGCGGGGTGGGTAGCTGCGGGACTGTCCGGTGGGTGACTGCGGGGTCGGTGGGTGACTGCGGGGTGGGGATGGCCACGGGGTGGGTGTGTGGCCGCAGGGGCCGCGGGCCTGACTACGGACGCGGGTGTGTCAGCCGAGCGCCACGGGCGGGCGGTGTCCCTCCCCGTACGGGGAGGGTGCACGCATCGTCAACGCACCCTGCGCTCAGGGTCAAGGACATGCGAAGTCCGCGGTGCCATCGTGTTCAGCGCACCGCACCGGCCACGCCTCTCGGGCCGACTCGCATATACGCACCGGCGCTGGTCGCGGTCGGGAATACGGGTGCGTCCGTTCTCGTCGGTGGCGTGAGCCACCATGAATCACAGGGGGACCATATGTTGACGCTGCGGCACGCCGCCGTTGCCGGTACTGCTGCTCTGGTCATGGGATTGGGCAGCGCACCGGCCCTCGCCCAAAGCCAGGACGGCCCAGCGAGCGGCGCGATATCGACTACGGTGACCGCCGATCAGCAGGCGGCATCGCCCTCCAAAGAGGTACGGCGCAGCATTCCGTGGAAGAAGACGGGACGGCACCACGTTCCCTCGTGTGCCCGGCACGGCAAGAAGTACGAGTTCAAGGTGCGGCTCGACAACAGGTGTGGCCGTAGTTTCACCTACCACCTGGAAATCGTGCGCGGCCCGGACCGCTGTGTGACGGTCAGGCCGCACAAGTCGAAGACAGCGGGCTGGCGGTACCCGGGCCGCCTGGCGAAGGTCACCAACGGCCAGTCCAGCGGGCGCTGCTGATCCCCCTCGGGGCGGAGCCCGTCCGCAGGTAAGGGACGGGCTCCGGGCATCCCCGATGGTGGGGCTGGTCATCTAGCAGTGAAAACGGCCAGAAACGTGATGGGCTGCTCGACTACGAATTCTCGGTCGAGCAGCCCATTTCACCATGTATTAACGGGAACAGCTAGCGGAATTTGCGCGTCCGCCGGCGGGCCATATCGATTACTGCCCAAGTCCCCCCTCTGGCACGTGAAGACGAGGATCGTGACCGGCCCAGCCAGCGGCACGAGGCCAAAGAACCACCACCAGCCGCTTCGACCACAGTCATGCATCCTCCGCACGAAAGTGCCTAGCAGGAAGAACCACAGCCCTACCCAACCAAGCAGCACGAAGGGGGAATCCAAGATAAGAGCCAAAGTAATGAGCGGTATCCAGCAAAGAAGGGCGAAGAGCGCAAACCACCAGTACTCGGCCCGGGAGGACCGCCCCCGCCAATCAGAGGCCCGGGTAAAACCGCGCCGTACTGCTTCCGGAAAACTGACCATCGCCCACCTCGTTGTTGACATTGACGTCGAATGCGGTGAGCACCATAGCCAGCCTGACGGGGCCTCTGCCCCGCATGGCGTGTACACCCCACTCATTCCGGCCAACCCCGCCGGCGGCAGGCCGCAGCCAGGACAGCCACGGACGGGAGGCCGTGGTGGACGCGCTGGGCCACGGACCCACCCTGCATGGGTCCTCCTACACCCACCTGCCCCAAGCCAACACACAACCGCCGCGCCATGGGGGTCTTCCTGCGACACACCCACAGCGCGGCGGCGCCCAGCATCCGTCAGGCGTTCTTCCCTTCACATGCCGGTCAGGCAGGCAGCGCGGCCTCGATGGCGGTGACGACCTCGGGGGCGTCGGGCTCGGTCTGCGGGCTGAAGCGGGCGCTGACGGTGCCGTCGGGGGTGATGAGGAACTTCTCGAAGTTCCAGCGGATGTCGCCGCTGTGGCCCGAGGCGTCGGCGGTGTCGACGAGTCCCGCGTACAGGGCGTGCCGCTGTGCACCGTTGACGTCGGTCTTCTCCGTGAGGGGGAAGGTGACGCCGTAGGTGGCGGAGCAGAAGGTCGCGATCTCCTCGGCCGTGCCGGGCTCCTGGCCCATGAACTGGTTGCACGGCACGCCGAGCACGGTGAAGCCGCGCGGGGCGAAGCGCTCGTGGAGTTCCTCCAGAGCCGCGTACTGGGGGGTGAGGCCACACTTCGAGGCCAC
The DNA here is from genome assembly GCF_040240285.1 of Streptomyces sp. HSW2009. Lineage (NCBI taxonomy): Bacteria > Bacillati > Actinomycetota > Actinomycetes > Kitasatosporales > Streptomycetaceae > Streptomyces > Streptomyces sp. HSW2009. The sequence goes on from NZ_JBEHZD010000227.1 coordinate 6,971, forward strand.
GTTGACCACGAGGACGGCCTTGCCCCGGTACTGGGCGAGGTTGGCGGGGCCGCCGGCGAGGGCGTCGATCTCCACGTCGTGGAAGGACATGTTCACTCCAGGGTCTGTCGTCGGGCCGAACTGAGGGAGAGATTACGGGGCTGCCGCGGCGCGGGGGCCGAAATCAGGGGCGTTCGGCAGGCCCCACCGCCTCTGGAAGGGTGAGGATGCAGGGTGCGGATGCGGTGCGGGGCCCACGTTGTGGGAAATAGTTCGCACCGCGAACCACGCCTGGGGCCGAACGAATCCACCACAGGCAAACGGCCCACCCCTGCGCGGCCTACGGCTCGTAGAGCGGCAGGAAGTGGATGACCGCTTCCTCGTACGGGTGGGCCTGGCGGACGGCGCGTTGGACGGCGCCGGCCTGGTCCGCGTCACAGACCGATTCGATCCGGCACTCCTCGCTGCGCTGGACGACCCCGACCTCACCGTCGTACGGCTGCGCGCCGGGGAGCGCCTGCCAGGCGCCGGTCACCTTCCACACGCTGGAGCACCGCGCGTACTCGCCGACGCGTCCCGCGCCGGCCGAGTGGAGTGCCTCAATCACGGCCTCCGCATGACTCTCGGGGACGGATATCTCGATCTTCAGCCGCGTCATGCGGGGACCCTAACAACCGCACGACCAGCGCTCTCGGCACCGTCCCCGGCTCGGGTCCGATGCCGGGCTGTCACGCCACGGAACGCCGGCACCGCGGTGCCCCAGGGCCCCGGTGCACCGAGTCACACCAGGTCACATCGGGCGTGACCGTCGCTGAACCGAGCATCCGCGCGGCCCTGCACACCGGCTTTCGGCCGGCCCCAGTTCGTCATCGCCGGCCGCGTCATCGCGTACGCGGCGAGTCTGGTGACCGGTGGCAGGCTCGGGCCGGATCGGCCGCAGGCGGCACTTCCGGTACGACGTGGCCGGCGTGCGGCCCCGCCTGTTCCCCGGGGGGCGCTGGCGCAGCGCCGCCGGCTCCCGGGCCCGTCCCTGTTTCGCAACCCTGGCCCGTACGCAGGCTCGTTTACATCCCGTTCGCAGGTCCGCTCGTACGGTCTCGCCCATGACCAAGAAATCCCTTGCGGCGGTACTGGCAGCCACCTTGGTGGGGATCGCCGCATGTAGTGGTGGTGGTAGTGGCGGCGCATCACCTTCGGCCGGGCCGGCCTCCGGGGCACGGACCGAGCGCTGCGATCCGGGGCTCGACAAGGCGTTCGGGGCCTGGGAGCGGGCCGGGTTCAGCGGGACGGTCGCCATCGCGCGTCGCGGGCGGTTCGCGTGTTTGGCCGGGTACGGGCGGGCGGACGAGGCTGCCGGGAGACCCCACACCGCCGACACGGTGTTCAGCATCGGCTCGGTCACCAAGGCGGTGACCGCGGCCACCGTCTACCGCCTCGTCGACGACGGTGAACTCGCCCTGGATGACCGAGTAGGTGCACTGCTGCCGGAGCTTTCGGGACCGGTGGCCGAAGTCACCGTCCGACAGTTGTTGCTGCACACCAGTGGTCTCGGCGGCACCCACGGTCAGGACCACCAGCCGCTCAGCCGGGTGGCGGCGCTGGCCGCGATCGGCCGCATGGGGCTCGCCTTCGAGCCCGGGAGCGACTACGCGTACTCCAATGCCGGGTACACCCTGCTCGCGCTGATCATCGACGAGGTCTCGGGCAGGGGCTACCGCCCGTACACCGAAGCCACCCTGTTGCGGTTGCCGGGTGGGCGGCGGGTGGGTGGCTTCTGGGACGGGCGGCCGAAGGCGGCCGGGCCGCGCGCCGTCGGCTATCTGGAGGACGGGAGGACGGGCGCGCGCGGCGACTTCGACGGGCCGCACTGGGCGCTTGAGGGCAATGGCGGGCTGGCGATGAGCGCCCGTGACCTGGCCTTGTGGACCCAGGCTCTGTTCGGCGGACGGCTGGTTTCGGCTCGGTCCACGGCGGCGTTGCGCACGGTGGGACACGACCACGGCGGGGGCCAGGGTGAGACGCCGGGGTGGGTGGCGTACGACGCGTCCCGGTTCGGCAAGCCGGTGCTCGCCAGCGCGGGCGGTGGCGGCGACGTGGGCCACGACGTCGTCGTCCTGTGGGTGCCGGACGACCAGCGGGTGGTCGTCATCGCGTCGAACAGGCCCGAGGTGTCGGCCGAGGAGTTGGTTCGGAAGGTGGGGCCCGCGCTGCTGGCCGACGAACCGTTGCCCACCCCGCGGCTGCCGACCAGCCGCGCTCCCGGTGCGCAGGTGGCCGCGGGCACGTACGCGCTGCCCACCGGTGGCACCTTCCGGGTCTCCCCCGCCGCATCCACCAACGGCGGTTTGCAAGTCACCGCGCGGGGCGTCGACGCGGTCGGCCGGCTGTTCCCACCCTCCGACCGTGTGCAGGCTAGGGAGTTCGGGGCGATGGAACGGCGGGTACGGGCCCTGCTGGCCGGGACGACGTCTCAGGGCCGTGCGGAGCGGGCGTCCGTCGAGAAGTCGTTCGGACGGTTACGGAAGGTCGAGTTGGCCGGCACGATCCACCGCGACGGCGACGTCCGCACCTATCTCACCCTCACCACGCCCGAGCGTTCGGTGACCGGCTGGTACGCGGGCGACGAGGCGGGCGGTGTCATCGCGGCCGAGGTACCCACCCGGCAGCCCGCGCTGACCCTGCTGCCCGCCGGCGGAGGCCGCTACCGTCCGCAGGACCCGACCGACACCGGCCCGAGGGTGATCGTACGGTTCACCAAGGCCACCATGACCCTCACGGGCCCGGCCGGTGACACCGTCACGGCGACCGCGACCGCCCAGTGAACTGACCACCACCACACGAACGGACCGAGCCGGCATGCGGATTCTGCTGATCGAGGACGACCCCGACCTGTCCGAGCTGGTCGCCCTCGGCCTGCGCCACCAGGCCTACGCGGTGGATCTGGCCACCTCATCCGCTCAGGCGGCGGAGTTCATGCGGACCACCGGCTATGACCTCGTCTGCTACGACCTGGGGTTGCCCGACGGCGACGGGCTGGACCTGATGCGCACGGTGGCGAGCGACCCGCACCTGCACCGCCCGCGCCGTGCGCTGGTGCTCACCGCGCGCGATGCGGTGGCGCACCGGGTTGCCGGGCTCGACGCGGGGGCCGACGACTACCTCGTCAAGCCCTTCCACTTCGACGAGTTGGTGGCCCGGGTGCGTGCGCTGTTGCGCCGCTCCGATGACGAGGAGGCGCGCAGCGCGCTGCTGACCGTCGGAGAACTGCGGCTCGACCTCGCGGCGCACCGGGCCTGGCGCGCCGGGGTCGAACTCCACCTGACGGGGCGGGAGTTCTCGCTGCTGCGCTATTTCATGCACCATCCCGAGCGGGTCCTGTCGGCGGAAGACCTCCTTGAACACGTCTGGGACGCGCACGCCAACCCATTCACCGCATCGGTCCGGGTGATCCTCAGCCGGCTGCGCAGGAAGCTGGGTGACCCGCCGCTCATTCACACACTCCCGCAGGTGGGTTACCAGCTCAGGGCCCACTCGTGAGGCGGCTGTGGCGGTCCTTGCGGGTGCGGCTGGCCCTGTTCGGGTTCCTGGCCGGATACGTACCGGTGCTGCTGCTGTTCGGCGTGGTCCTCGCCACCGAGACCGACGTCACCCAGGAGGGCGGCGCCACCGCCACGGCCGAGGAGCGGCACACCACCTCGCACCGCTCCGACGCGGCGCTGTGGACCGTACTCGCGCTCGGTCCTGCCGCCGCCGGGCTCGCCTGGTGGTGGGCGGGCCGGGCGACGGCCCCCATCGACCGGGTACGCATGGTCGCCGCCCACGTCCAGGGCGCCGACCTCGGCCGACGCACCGCCCTGCGCCGGGGGCCGACCGAGGTGGTGGCCCTGGCGGCCAGCTTTGACGACATGCTGGAGCGGCTGGAACGCGCGGCCGAGCTCCAGCGCCGGCTGATCGAGGAGACGAGTCACGAACTACGCATGCCGCTGGCGGTGTTGGTGACCAATGCGGAGGTTCTCCTCACCCATCCACGGCCCACCGTCGAGGTTTACCGGCAGGGCCTTGAGCGCTCCCGCACGGCGGCGGTAAGGCTCCAGCAGGTGATGGGAGAGCTGCTGGTGGACGCCCGCGGGCGGGCTCGCACCCTGGACCGGCAGGCCGTCTGTCTGGCGGCCGTCGCCCGTTCCGTCGCCGCGCAGGCCGAGGTGGCTGCCGTGGCCAAGGGCATGCGCCTGTCGGTCACCGGAGCGCCGGCGGCGGTGTGCCCGGTCGACGAGGCCACCGTGCGCCGGGCGGTCCACAACCTCCTGGACAACGCCATCCGGTACGCGCCCGCCGGCACCGCGGTGACGGTCGACGTCCAGGTCGGCGCGGCGGAGGTGGCCGTCGTGGTGACCGATGAGGGTCCCGGCATCCCCGCCGACGACCAGGCCCGTGTCTTCCAGCGCTTCTGGCGCGGCCCCTCCGGCGCGCACGGCACCGGCCTCGGGTGGGCCATCGCACGCCAGGTGGCCCTGGCGCACGGCGGCACCCTCACCCTGGCCTCGCCCGGCCCCACCGGCGTCGGCTGCGCCTTCCGGTTCTCGGTGGCGCGCTGACCTGGCCGGCCCGGTCCCCGCGCGCGAGGGCTGGGGAGGCGGCCGGCGGAGGTCCGCCGTGGGGGGGGGGGGGGGGGGGGGGGGGGGGGGGGGGGGGGGGGGGGGGGGGGGGGGGGGGGGGGGGGGGGGG
>NZ_JBEHZD010000228.1:0-11647 GCF_040240285.1 Streptomyces sp. HSW2009
AGTGGGGAGAGGCAGCAGGGTGGGCTCACGCGGTGGGGCAATGCGCCCAAAGCGGCGCAGCGTAATGAGGCGCGGCGCGGCGAGCGGCAGGGCGGGGACCAGGGCGCGGAGCTGAGGGCGGCGATGGATGCGCGTGGGGGACAGGTCGGCGGTCGGCGGTCGGCGGTCGGCGGTCGGCGGTCGGCGGTCGGCGGTCGGCGGTCGGCGGCACGAGTGTGATGGCCCCGCCCACCCCATCGCCACGCGGGCACACGGGCGCTCTGACACACGGCAGACGGCACACGGTACACGGATTCCTTGGGCGCGCTGGCAGGCAGAGGCGCAGAGTCGCCGAGCGCGCGGATTCGTCAGGCCCGAGAGGCAGACACCGCGGGGGCGATGCAGCAACACCAGGCCACACTCAACCCCTCACCCTATCGACTGACAGATATTGAAATCTGTCATCTCGCCATGCATACTCGATAGCAACGGCAAGCCGCCGCCCCTCCCACGGGGCCGTCGAGCTTCCCCGTCTCTCCTGCCTCGCTCGCACCTCCCCTGGAGTAGCGCCATGCGTTCCACCTCCCTCGGCACCGCCGGCCCTCAGGTCTCCGCGCTCGGTCTCGGCTGCATGGGCATGTCCGCCCTGTACGGCGGCCCCGTCGACCGCACCGAGGCCATCAGCACCATCCACGCCGCCTTAGAGGCAGGCATCAACCTGCTCGACACCGGCGACTTCTACGGCATGGGCCACAATGAGCTGCTGATCCGTGACGCCCTCGCCGCCCGCCCCGGCTCCCGCGAACAGGCCGTGCTGAGCGTGAAGTTCGGCGCCCTGCTGGGCCCCGACGGCGCGTTCCTGAGCCAGGACGGCCGCCCCGACGCCATCCGCAACTTCCTGGCCTACTCGCTCCAGCGCCTCGGCACCGACCACATCGACGTCTACCGCATCGCCCGGGTCGACCCGAACGTCCCCATCGAGGAGACCGTGGGGGCCATCGCCGAGTTGGTCGAGGAAGGGTACGTACGCCACATCGGACTGTCCGAGGTCGGTGCAGACACCCTCCGCCGCGCCGCGGCCGTCGCCCCCATCAGCGACCTTCAGATCGAGTACTCGCTGCTCTCCCGCGGCATCGAGGACGCCATCCTGCCCACCTGTAGCGAGCTGGGCATCGGCATCACGGCGTACGGGGTCCTCTCCCGCGGCCTCATCAGCGGCCACTGGCAGCAGGACCGCAAGCTGCCCGCCACCGACTTCCGTGCCACCAACCCCCGCTTCACCGGGACCAACCTCGCCCGCAACCTGGACCTCGTCGAAGCGCTGCGCGCCCTCGCCCGGGCCAAGGACGTGAGCGTGGCCCAGATCGCCACCGCCTGGGTGCTAGCCCAGGCCCCGCGGCACGGAGCGCACATCGTCCCCCTGATCGGGGCACGCAGCAGGTCGCGACTCGCAGAATCGCTGGGGGCCCTAGACGTTAGGCTCAGCCCTGACGATCTGAGCGCCATCGAGCAGGCCATACCCGCCGGAGCCGCTGCCGGCGAACGCTACTCGGCTCACCAGATGGCGTACCTCGACAGCGAAAAGTAGGGACCCCATGCCGCCAGCCCCGCGCGATCAGGAGCCGCTGACTCCGGACCGCATCCTCGCCGTCGCCGAGGATGTGCTGCGTCGCTACGGGCCGGCCAAAGCCACGGTGGTGGACGTGGCACGGGCCCTCGGTGTCAGCCACGGCAGTGTCTACCGGCACTTCCCGAGCAAGGCGGCGCTCCGCGAGGCGGTCACGCAACGCTGGCTGAACCGGGCCACCGCGACGCTGGACTCCATCGCCAGTGAAGGGGGCCCGGCCAGGACCCGGCTGGAGCGGTGGCTGGAGACCCTGTTCGAGGCGAAGCGGCACAAGGCGGGGGACGATCCGGAGCTCTTCGCCACGTACATGGTGCTGACCGGCGAGAACAGCAATGTGGTGGACCAACACGTCGACGACCTGGTGGGCCAGCTCTCCAAGATCCTCCAAGCAGGCCACGACCAGGGCGAGTTCGCGCCCCCCGAGACGGACTACTCGATAACGGCCCGAGCGGTCTTCCACGCAACCGACCGCTTCCACAACCCGTCATACGCCGCCGAGTGGGCCCGCCCCGGCATCGATGCGGACTTCGCGGCGGTCAGGGATCTGGTGGTGCGGGGGTTGGCGCCGTAGACATCGCGCGGGCAGCGGCAACGCGAGTACCGCCGTTGCGCGACACGGCGAGAGCCAACCCACGGAGGCAGGACGGCCGTCCCCCCGGATTCTTGGGGCGGCAGGCGGTTAGGCACCTGTAGCGGAACCGTGTTCCCTATACGCGACCGACTCCAAAGCAGCCACCGCAGGTTTTGGGCGACCAAGGCTTATCACTACTCCACATACGCGTTGAGGAGTGATAAGCCGCCCAATCCCGCCTGAAGGCCCTGCAACACGGGCGACCTCAAGTATGTCTCCTCTCGGATGTACATCGGGATGAAGGCCGCCTGCTGCATGACCTCACGGTCCACCGCAGACCACAGGACACCCGCTTCCTCAATGGTCTTTGCGCTTATGGCGGAGTCGATCGCAGCATCGACGTCGGCGCTCCGGAGCTGCGCCATATTCATAACAAACGGCGGACCTCGGCGACCGTCAAAGAGATGGTAGAAGCTGGCGGAGGAGACTGGCAGGAAATACCCACCGAGACGCATGGCGAAAATATCAAAGTCGCCATCTTGCGGAAACGGAAGTTCACTACGATCGATCCGCTTCACGAGCACCTGGAATCCGGCACTTTCCAGACCGTCCTTGACCGCCTGCTCAACTGGGCCGATATCGGCACTTCCAAGGGAAATCTGAAAACCAACCTTTCCGGCATCCCGAAGAATTCTCCGCGCCTTCTCCGGATTACCGTGAGGACCAGCCCCGTAGATGTCGAATGCTCGGCTTCCCTTCAGCCCGGGCGGCATGAGGTGGTGAGCGACCTTCCCGCGCTCCCCGCTCGCCTGGAGTACCTCCTGCACGGGCATCACGGTGGCGATAGCCCTACGGACGGCCACGTCCCGGACTCGTTCCGTGTTGATCACATAGGACTCCACACGCGCCGCCGGAATCTCAGTGGTCCAAGCGAGCGAACCCGATTCCTCATCTGTTGCTTGTTGAGCAAACGGGATACTGGGGGCCGCAATCGCCTCCCGCTCGGCAGCATTCGCCACACGAGAGCGCGCGTCGCCCGCGCTCACACCCTCTTCGATTTCGAAGCGGTCAGGATACGCGGTACGCAAGGCATCAGACTCAGCTCGCCACTCTTCATTGCGAGCAAGAGAGACCCCCTCGGGATGTCGCGCGGCGATCTTGTACGGTCCGGTTGCCGGAACCTCTCCTCCATCGCCCACTTCCGGAAGAGGGCTCAGATCTGACATCAGGACATTGAAGTCAGCGCAGGGATACTCCAGGCGAAACGTGACAGTCAGATTGTCGGAAGATTCGAAGGTTCCCGCATCAAGTGCACCGTCGAACTCCACTCCGAGCAATCTGTTGAGAATTCCTTGACTCCCCCTGTTGTCTGCCTCAAGCGCCTTCTCCATCGCCCGCCGAAAATCAACCGGGCGCACCGCGGAACCATCTTCGTACGTGAGGTTCGGCTTGAGCTTAAACGTCCATGTTCGGCCGTCAGCGGACGAACGACCGGAATCCCGGGCCATGTCGCCGACAAGTTTTACGGTGCCATCAGGTTCGGTCTTGAGCCCCGTGAGTGTTCGGTAGACGAGCCGGGTAGCCGAGCTCAGAGTTTCTCCGAACGGCCTTCCCCTCCCCAACGAGAACGGCTCCCCCTTCTCCACCACCCGCACCACTCCCCCGCGGCGGGCATCGGTGACCGGGCGGGCTGGGCCCTGGGAGTCGGTGGCGTTGCCTACCGTGAACGAGGACGTTTGGGCTACGTCTGCCACCGGTGCCGGCTTCTGGCGGCTCTTTCGATCGGCGGGTACGCCCTGGCCCGCCCCGCCGCCTCCGGTGCCGCTGTCGTCGCCGAAGGGATCGAGGACCATCAGGGCGGCGATCAGAGCGGCGACGGCCGTGACGGCGACGGCCCCGAACCACCAGCGGCGCCGCGGGGGTTCGCCGGCCGCCGGGGCGGCTGCGATGACCGGTGCGGCAAGCGGGGTGGCAACCGGTGCGCCGACTGGCTCAGCAGGCGCGGCGGCCGGGGGCCGTGCCGAGGCCGGCGCGGCGGCGGCCGGCGCAGGCATCGACGGAGTGGGCGCGAATGATGCGGGGACAGCCGGTGCAGCCACCGGCGGCGCGGGCACGGGCGATGTCGGCATCGGTGGGTGGCCCCGCGTCCCGGCCCCAGCCTCAGCTACACCCCCAGCCCCAGTCCCGGCCCCGCCCCCAACGACGTCGCCGGCCCCAGCCCCGCCCGGCGGAGCCGGAGGCGAAGGGTGCTCCGGGTCAACGACCGGTGGTTCGGCTGCGGCACTCGCCCCGGGTTCCGGAACGGCTGTGGCATCCGCCCCGGGTTCCGGAGCGGGAACCACCGAAGGCACCGTCGATGGCGGTGTCGAACGTGACGCCGAGTGTGGTGCCGTGCGTGGCGCCGAAGACGGCGGCGGTGGCAGCAGCGGCCGGGCCGGACTGGTGCCGGGTGCCGGCTCGGGCGGCACCGACGGTTCCGTCAGCGTCTCGAAGGCTCGGCACGCCTCCTCGGCGGTGGGGCGGAGTTCTGGAGGTTTCGCCAGCATGCGGGCCACCAGTCCGTCCCACTGCACACCGATGTCGGGGCGCCGCTGCGAAAGGGGTGGGGCGGGCTCGTACACGTGGTCGTGCATGAGGGCGACGGCGGACACCCCGTCGAACGGGGGCGCGCCGGTGAGCATCTCGTACACCATGCAGCCCAGCGAGTACACGTCCGCCGGCCGGTCGTCGCCGCGGCGGGTGAAGCGTTCCGGGGCCATGTACTGGAGGGTGCCGACGGGTGAGTCGGAGGTCCCGGTGAGGTATCCGCCGTCGGTCGCGGCGCCGATGAACTTGGCGATGCCGAAGTCCAGGACCTTGACGGTGCCCTCGGTGGTCAGCATGACGTTGGCGGGTTTGATGTCGCGGTGGATGATTCCGGCGCGGTGCGCGAAGGCGAGGGCGCGGCAGATCTGGCCGGCGATGTCCGCGGTGCGTCGCGGCGGCGGTGGCCCTTCGGCGGCGAGGAGTTCTCGCACCGTCCGCCCGGCGAGCAGCGGCATCACCAGGTACGGGGCGTCGTCCGCTCGTCCGTGGTCGAAGACCGGGACGATGTACGAGCTGTCGAGCGATGCCGCGGCGCGCGCCTCGCGCAGGAACATGGCGAGCAGCCGTTCCCGCTGGGGGCCGCTCGCGCTGGTGGGCAGGGTCAGGAGCTTGACGGCGACGTCGCGGGCGAGGCGTTCGTCCCGGGCCCGCCAGACCTCGCCCATGCCGCCCGCGCCGATGCGCCCGATGAGTGTGTACCGGCCGTCAAGGACCGCACCCAGCATCCTCGGGTCCTCCTGTTGGACGTCAGGACGTTCAGGGGCTCAACGTACCCGGATCGGGGGCGGGTTGGTCGTGCGATGCGGCCGACCGTCCGAGTCACCCCGTTTCGCCGGTGATGCGCACCCCACCGCGGGCCGGGTCGCCCACCACCCAGGTGGCCCGGCTCTACCGACAAGGCCGTACCACCGGAGGCGGGAAGGCGCCGCCGGATGCGGAGACACAGCGCCAGACGCGTACGACACGGGTACGACAGCGGGCCGGTCAACAGCGGGCCGGGCACTACCGTCTGCCCGGACGGGTCCCGGCCCGGCAGGAACAGGCACAGCAGGGACGGGCACGCCGGCGGAGGCGATCCGCCGGGCAGCGCCCCGGGAATGGCGAGACGCCGGGCCGATAGAGCGCATCGGCCCGGCGTCTCCTAGCCGGAAAACAGGTGGTACGAGTGGGCCACTAGCAGCCCAGCAGGCGCCCGCCCAGGTAGCTCTGGATCTGGTCCAGGGAGACCCGCTCCTGCTTCATGGTGTCGCGCTCGCGCACGGTCACCGCGTTGTCTTCGAGGGTGTCGAAGTCGACGGTGACGCAGAACGGGGTGCCGATCTCGTCCTGGCGGCGGTAGCGGCGGCCGATGGCGCCGGCGTCGTCGAACTCGATGTTCCAGTTCTTGCGCAGGTCGGTGGCGAGACCCTTGGCCTTCGGGGAGAGCTGCGGGTTGCGGGACAGCGGCAGGACCGCGACCTTGACCGGCGCGAGGCGCGGGTCGAGGCGCATCACCGTGCGCTTCTCCAGCTTGCCCTTGGCGTTGGGCGCCTCGTCCTCCACGTACGCGTCGAGCATGAAGGCGAGCATGGCGCGGTTGACGCCGGCCGCCGGCTCGATGACGTACGGGGTCCAGCGCTCGCCGGCCTCCTGGTCGAAGTACGACAGGTCCTGGCCGGACGCCTTCGAGTGGGCCTTGAGGTCGTAGTCGGTGCGGTTGGCCACGCCCTCAAGCTCGGAGAACTCGGTGCCACCGAAGTTGAACCGGTACTCGATGTCAGCGGTGCGCTTCGAGTAGTGGGAAAGCTTCTCCGCCGGGTGCTCGAACCATCGGATGTTCTCCTCGCGAATACCGAGGTCGGTGTACCAGTTCCAGCGCTGCTCCATCCAGTACTCCTGCCACTGCTCGTCCTCGCCCGGCTTGACGAAGAACTCCATCTCCATCTGCTCGAACTCACGCGTACGGAAGATGAAGTTTCCGGGCGTGATCTCGTTGCGGAAGGACTTGCCGAGCTGGGCGATGCCGAACGGCGGCTTCTTGCGCGAAGTCTGCTGCACGGCGGCGAAGTTGGTGAAGATGCCCTGCGCGGTCTCGGGGCGCAGGTAGGCGAGGGAGCCCGCGTCCTGGGTGGGGCCGAGGTGGGTGGAGAGCAGGCCGGAGAAGAGCTTGGGCTCGGTGAAGCCACCCTTGTTGCCACAGTGCGGGCAGTTGATGTCGGCGAGGCCGTTCGCCGGCAGGTGGCCGTGCTTGGCCTCGTACGCCTCCTCCAAGTGGTCCGCGCGGAAGCGCTTGTGGCAGGAGGTGCACTCGGTCAGCGGGTCGGTGAAGGTGGCGACGTGACCCGACGCCTCCCAGACCTCGCGGGCGAGGATCACGGACGAGTCGAGACCAACGACGTCGTCACGCGAGGTGACCATCGAGCGCCACCACTGGCGCTTGATGTTCTCCTTCAGCTCCACGCCGAGCGGTCCGTAGTCCCAGGCGGCTCGCTGGCCGCCGTAGATTTCGCTGCACGGATAGACGAAGCCACGGCGCTTGCTCAGGCTGACGATGGTGTCGATCTTGTCGGCGGCCACGGTGCTCTCTTCATTACGACGACGAAGCGGTCAGTGTGGGGTCCGCCGGGTACTCGCCCGCGCGGCCCTGCGAATGCCCCAGATTACCGGCGGCGACACCCCTGGGATCAAATCGGTTCCAGTGATGACAGCCTTCAACCAACCTTGTTGACAATCGTTTCCACTTTAGTTGAAAATGACTGTCATGAACGTACGACGCCTCATACCCGCCACCGCGATGGTCGGGGCCACCGCGCTCGCGCTGGTCACGCTCTCCGCCTGCTCCGACAAAGCCAGCAAGGACGGAAAGCCGCAGGTCGTGGCGTCGTTCTATCCGATGGAGTTCCTGGCCAAGCAGATCGGCGGCGAGCATGTGCACGTCAGCACGCTGACCAAGCCGGGCGTCGAACCGCATGACCTGGAGCTCAAACCGCGCCAGGTGGCCGAACTGAGCGAGGCCGACCTCGTCGTCTATCTGAAGGGGCTCCAGCCCTCCGTCGACGAGGCCGTCAGCCAGTCCGAGGCCAAGCACAAGGTCAACGCGGCCGAACTGACCTCGCTGGAGAAGCACGGCGCCGGCGTGCACGGCCACGACCACGGCGCCGAGGGGCACGACCACGAGGACGGGGACGAGGGCGGGCACGACCACGGCGGCGAGGCCGGCGGCGACCCGCACGTCTGGCTCGACCCGACGAAGTACGCCGAGGTCGCCAAGGGGCTTGGCAAGAAGCTCGCCGAGGCCGACCCGGACCACAAGGCCGACTACCAGAAGAACACCGACGCGCTGGTCGGCAAGCTCACGGCGCTCGACAAGGAGTTTTCGGCCGGCCTGAAGAACCGCACCACGGACACCTTCATCACCACCCACTCGGCGTTCGGCTACCTGGCCGAGCGGTACGGACTGGACCAGGAGGGGATCTCCGGCATCTCGCCCGAGGCCGAGGCCAGCCCGGCCCGGATCAAGGACATCCAGCAGATCGCCAAGAAGGAGAAGGTGAGCACGGTCTTCTTCGAGACCCTGGCCAGCAACAAGGGCGCGAAGACCGTCGCCGAGGACACCGGCCTCAAGACCGACGTCCTCGACCCGCTGGAAGGCATCACCGACAAGTCCAAGGGCGACGACTACTTCGCGGTGATGCGGGCCAACCTCGCCGCGCTGCAAGAGGCGCTCGGCGCCAAGTGATCCACCGTGGGTGATCCGGCTCGGGCGATCCGGCTCAGATACCCCTCCTCCTGGATGACCAGCACCCAAGGTCGACCCCGAGTGGTCAACCCTGGCCCGACCGGTCTCCGGCAGGCGGGTCCGGGCGGCCCTGAGGGCCCGTGCCCGAGCGATCGTTTTCGGTCACCGGTGGGCCGATCGCCGGCGAGACGGGGCCGGGAAGGGGAACCGGGTTCCGGGGGTTGTCCCCGGTGGCGGCCGGGCGTCCCACTCGGCGCGCCAGCGCCTGCGGGGCGTACGGGACGGCGGCCAGCGCCCCTGTCCGCACCAACCCGTCACGGCGGCCCGCACCACCACCGCCACCCCAACGACACCGATCCCCACAGCAGTCAGGGCAGTCAGGGCAGCCCACAGCACTTCACAGCAGTTCTCAGCACCCGTAACACCCACAGCACCCCACAACACCCGTAACAACAGGCGAGAGACCAGCGAGCATGGCGGAGGCAGGCGTGGCGAGCGAGCGAAGCGAGGGGCCCGCCGGGGGCATACCCGACGCGTCCGGACGAGGTACGACCAAGGCCCCGGAGCCGGACGTGGTGGCCCACGACGCGCCCGAAGCGGCCTCCACCGAACCCGCACCCGTACCCGTACCCGCACCTGCGAGTGACGCCGCCCCCCCGAGGTCGGCCGAGCAGGAGAAGCCGGTCCTGGTGGTGCGCGGGGCGCGCGCCTCGTTGGGCTCACGCCCGGTGTTGCGCGGGGTGGACCTCACGGTGCGCAGCGGCGAGGTGGTGGCACTGCTCGGAGCGAACGGTTCCGGGAAGTCCACGCTGGTCCGCGCGCTGGTCGGGCAGGTGCCGCTGACCGGCGGCGAGCTGGAGCTCTTCGGTACGCCGCGGCGCAAGTTCCGCCAGTGGGCGCGTGTGGGGTACATGCCGCAGCGCACCACGGCCGCCAGTGGTGTGCCGGCGACGGTGCGCGAGGTGGTCTCGGCCGGCCGGCTGGCCCGTACGAAGCTTCGTTGGCCGCGGCGGGAGGACCGGGCGGCCGTGCACCGGGCGTTGGAGCTGGTGGGCATGGCCGACCGGGCCAAGGACTCGGTCAACGCGCTCTCCGGCGGCCAGCACCAGCGGGTGTTGATCGCCCGGGCGCTCGCCGGCGAGCCGGAGCTGTTGATCATGGATGAGCCGATGGCCGGCGTGGACCTGGCCAGTCAGCAGGTGCTCGCGGACGCGCTGCGGCAGCAGGTCGCGCGGGGCGTGACGGTGCTGCTCGTGCTGCACGAGCTCGGCCCCCTGGAACCGCTCATCGACCGGGCCGTGGTGCTCCGCGACGGCTGTGTGCTGCATGACGGGCCGCCGCCGCAGGCCGTCGGCCAGCACGCGCTGCCGGGCCACGACCACATCCACCCGCATGCCGCGGACGCCGCGGAGCCGATCCGGACGGGGCTGTTGATCTGATGGAAATGCTCGACTACGCCTTCATGCAGCGGGCACTGCTCGCTGCCGTCCTGGTGGGCATCACGGCCCCCGCGGTCGGCATCTACCTGGTCCAGCGCCGCCAGGCGATCATGGGTGACGGCATCGGCCACGTCGCGCTGACCGGTGTCGCGCTGGGCTTTTTGACCGGCAACAACCCGGTGTGGACCGCGGTGGGCGTGGCGGCGCTCGGCGCGGTGCTGATGGAGCTGATCCGCTGGTACGGGAAGGCCCGTGGGGACCTCGCGCTGGCGATGCTGTTCTACGGCGGCATGGCGGGCGGCGTGCTGTTGATCAACATGTCGGACACCGGCTCCAACGCCAACCTCACGTCGTACCTCTTCGGGTCGATCACCACGGTCTCCGAAGAGGACGTGCGGACGATCTGCGTGCTGGCCGCCTTCGTCGTGCTGATCACGCTGGGCCTGCGCCGACAGTTGTTCGCCATCTGCCAGGACGAGGAGTTCGCCCGGGTGACGGGGTTGCCGGTGCGCTTCCTGAACCTGCTGTTGGCCGTCACCGCGGCGGTCACCGTCACGGTGGCGATGCGGGTGGTCGGGCTGCTGCTGGTGAGTGCGCTGATGGTGGTGCCGGTCGCGGCGGCGCAGCAGGCCACCCGCAGCTTCGGGATGACGATGGCGCTTTCGGTCACGATCGGAGTGCTGGTGACGCTCTCCGGAACCAGCTATTCCTACTACCAGGACGTGCCGCCCGGCGCGAGCATCGTCGTCCTGGCGATCGCCGTCTTCGCCGTGATCACGGTGCTGGCAACGCCCCTTGCGCGCCGCCGGGCGCGGCGGTTGGCACAGGCGGAGGAAGGGTGCTCTTTGGAGGTCCCCACCAGTCACGTACCGGTCACCGACGAGGCGCGCGTGTGACGAGCGGGGCGGGAAGGCATCTTCGTGTCGGCCACGTCACCTGGCAGACTGGCACGTGGTCCGGCCGGACGCCGGGCGGGTGACGAGCAGGCAACCGAGGAGGAAGCTGTGGCGACCGCGGGTCCCCCAGTACGCGGCCGGGCTACCAAGCAACGCGCCGCGGTGGCGGCGGCGCTGGACGAGGTGGACGAGTTCCGCAGTGCGCAGGAGCTGCACGACATGCTCAAGCACCGCGGTGACTCGGTCGGCCTGACCACGGTCTACCGCACCCTCCAGTCGCTCGCCGACGCCGGCGAGGTCGACGTGTTGCGCACCGACGAGGGTGAGTCGGTCTACCGCCGGTGCAGCACCGACGACCACCACCACCATCTGGTCTGCCGCACCTGTGGCAAGGCGGTCGAGGTCGAGGGCCCTGCCGTGGAGAAGTGGGCGGACTCGATCGCCACGGAGCACGGGTTCGTGGACGTGGCGCACACGATCGAGATCTTCGGTACGTGTGGCGAGTGCGCCGCCGCGAAGGGCTGACCTGGGCGCCTGGGCCCGGTCCGGCCCCGGGGGCCGAGTTGCGGCCCGTACCGGCCTGGCCACGGCCGTGCCGGTACTGACCCGTTCGGCACCGGTCTGATCGGTTCGGCATCGCCATCGACGCCGAACCGACTGGAACCCGCCGGTTCCTGCCGGGCTCTGCACGGTTTCCGAACGGGTCGATCCCCATCCGACGGCGTGGGGGGGGGGGGGGGGGGGGCGGGGCGGGCCCCGGCCGCGGGCCCGCCGGGCGGGCCGCCCCGCGGGGCGCGGACCCAGGCCGCCGGCGCGGCCGCCCCGCCCCCC
>NZ_JBEHZD010000229.1:0-11644 GCF_040240285.1 Streptomyces sp. HSW2009
CGCCGCACCTCCCCGCCCCTCCCCGGGGCGGGCCAACGCTCCCAGGCGTCGGGCCACTTGAGGTCACGCTCGGCCCGACGCCTGGGGCTCACCCCGTCGGGGCCGCAATGCCGCAGACCGTATGCGGCCGGGCCGTACGCGAGAGCCGTACGCGGCCGGGCCCCGTACACCGCAGGCCGCACGCGGCCAGCCCCCGTACACCACAAGCCCCATGCAGCCGGGGCCGTACGCGAGAGCCCGTACACGGCCAGCCCCCGTACACCACAGGCCGTACGCGGCCAGAGCCCGTACCCGACAGCTCGTACGCGGCGCCGGCACGCCCAAGCGACCCGCCCGCGCGCCCTCCCGCGGGGCAGGGCCGCAACCCCCGCCGCGCGGCCCCCGCCCCCCCGCCGGGCGGCGGCTACGACCCGAGGATCGTGGTCAGGAACTCCCCCGTCCAGGCGAGGAGTTCGCGGCCGACGACCGGCTTGCCGCCGATCTTGCCGGTGGTCGGGCGGGGCACCAGGACCTGGTGGGCCGTCGGCTTGAGCACCGAGCGCGGGTGCAGCCGCTTCAGCCGCAGCTCCTGCGACTCGCGCAGCTCGACCGGGCCGAAGCGCACCTGGTTGCCCTGCAACGTGATGTCGCTGACCCCGCACGCCCGGGCCAGCAGCCGCAGCCCCGCGACGAGCAGTAGGTTCTCCACCGGCTCGGGCAGCGGCCCGTACCGGTCGGTGAGCTCCTCGCGGACCGCGGTGATGTCCGCCTCGGAGTTGGCCGAGGCGATCGAGCGGTACGCCTGGAGGCGCAGTTGCTCGCCGGGCGCGTAGTCGTGCGGGACATGCGCGTCCACCGGCAGTTCGATCTTCACCTCAAGCGGCGGCTCCTCCTCCACACCGCCCTCCAGGGTCGCCCGGTAGTCGGCGACGGCCTCGCCGACCATCCGTACGTACAGGTCGAAGCCGACGCCCGCGATGTGGCCCGACTGCTCGCCGCCGAGCAGGTTGCCCGCGCCGCGGATCTCCAGGTCCTTCATCGCCACGTACATGCCGGCGCCCATCTCGGTGTGCTGGGCGATGGTCGCGAGCCGCTCGTGCGCGGTCTCGGTCAGCGGCTTCTCCGGCGGATACAGGAAGTACGCGTAGCCGCGCTCGCGACCGCGGCCCACCCGGCCGCGGAGCTGGTGCAACTGGGAGAGACCGAAGTTGTCGCCGCGCTCGACGATCAGGGTGTTGGCGTTGGAGATGTCGATGCCGGACTCGACGATGGTGGTGGAGACCAGCACGTCGAACTTCTTCTCCCAGAAGTCCACCACCACCTGCTCCAGGGCGCTCTCGCCCATCTGCCCGTGCGCGGTGGCGATGCGCGCCTCGGGCACGATCTCGCGCAGCTTGGCGGCGGCCCGGTCGATGGACTCGACCCGGTTGTGGATGTAGAAGACCTGGCCCTCGCGGAGCAGTTCGCGGCGGATGGCGGCGCCGATCTGCTTCTGCTCGTACGGGCCGACGAAGGTCAGCACCGGGTGCCGCTCCTCCGGCGGGGTGGTGATGGTGGACATCTCGCGGATGCCGGTGACGGCCATCTCCAGGGTGCGCGGGATGGGCGTGGCGGACATGGTCAGCACGTCCACGTTGGCCCGCAACTTCTTGAGCTGCTCCTTGTGTTCGACGCCGAACCGCTGCTCCTCGTCGACGATGACCAGGCCGAGGTCCTTGAACTTGGTCTCGGACGAGAACAGCCGGTGCGTGCCGATGACGATGTCGACCGAGCCGTCCCGCAGCCCTTCGAGGACGGCCTTCGCCTCGGTCTCGGTCTGAAACCTGGACAGCGCCTTGACCTTGACCGGGAACTGCCCGTACCGCTCGGTGAAGGTCCCGAAGTGCTGCTGTACGAGGAGCGTCGTCGGGACGAGCACGGCGACCTGCTTGCCGTCCTGCACCGCCTTGAACGCGGCCCGCACCGCGATCTCCGTCTTGCCGTAGCCGACGTCGCCGCAGATCAACCGGTCCATCGGGACCGACTTCTCCATGTCCTCCTTGACCTCGGCGATGGTGGTGAGCTGGTCGGGCGTCTCCGCGTACGGGAACGCGTCCTCCAACTCGCGCTGCCAGGGGGTGTCCGGGCCGAAGGTGTGGCCGGGGGCGGCCATCCGCGCCGAGTACAGCTTGATCAGGTCGGCGGCGATCTCCTTGACCGCCTTCTTGGCCCGCGCCTTGGTCTTGGTCCAGTCGGCGCCGCCGAGCCGGTGCAGGGTGGGCGCCTCGCCGCCCACGTACTTGGTGACCTGCTCCAACTGGTCGGTGGGGACGAAGAGTCGGTCGCCGGGCTGGCCGCGCTTCGCCGGCGCGTACTCCACCAGCAGGTATTCGCGGGTGGCGCCCTGCACGGTGCGCTGCACCATCTCGATGTAGCGGCCCACGCCGTGCTGCTCGTGCACGATGTAGTCGCCGGCCTGGAGGGTGAGCGGGTCGATGGTCTTGCGGCGCCTGGCGGGCATCCGGGCGCCGTCCTTGCCGGCCGCCTTCTGGCCGGTCAGGTCGGTCTCGGTGAGCACCGCGAGCTTCAGGCCCTGGTCGATGAAGCCGCGCTCGATCGCACCGCAGGACACGTGCACCAGCGACGGCGCGATCTCCCCCAGGTCCGGGTCGAGCCGGGCCGCGATGCCCTCGCCGCCCAGCACCTCCACGGTGCGCGAGGCCGGGCCGTGGCCCTCGGTGAGGTAGACCGTGCGCCAGCCGTCCGACAGCCAGCCCTTGGTGTCGGCGAGCGCCCGGGCGATGTCGCCCCGGTACAGCTCGGGGGCGCGCATCCCGAGGGTGAGGGTGTCGCCGCCGACGCCGTCGCCGGCCGCGTCAAACTCCCCGTCACCGGCGGCGAACGGCGAGATGGACCACCACATCATGCCCAGCTCGCGGGCCCGGTCGCGGAGGGCGGCGATGCCCCACTGGGCGGCCGCGCCCAGGGCGATGGGCGCCGCGCCGCCGCCGGCGGACGCCGCCCAGGAGGCGGCCAGGAACTCCTGGCTGGTGGCGACCAGGTCGGCCGCCCGGGTCCGCACCCGCTCCGGGTCGCACACCACGCCCATCGCGCCCGCGGGCAGCACGTCGATCAGCAGCTCCATCTCGTCCACCAGCACCGGGGCCAGCGACTCCATGCCGTCGACGGCGATCCCCTCGGCGATCTTGCCGAGGAGTTCGCCCAGCTCGGGATGGGACTCGGCGAGGGCTGCGGCCCGCTCCCGCACCTCGTCGGTGAGCAGCAGCTCACGGCAGGGCGGCGCCCACAGCCCGTGCTCGGCCACTTCCAGGGACCGCTGGTCGGCCACCTTGAAGTACCGGATCTCCTCGACCTCGTCGCCCCAGAACTCCACCCGCAGCGGGTGCTCCTCGGTGGGCGGGAAGACGTCCAGGATGCCGCCGCGCACGGCGAACTCGCCGCGCTTCTCGACCAGTTCCACCCGGGCGTACGCGGCGGCGGCCCGCCCGGCGACCACGGCCCCCAGATCCGCGCTCTGCCCATTGCGCAGCGCCACCGGAACCAGCTCGCCGAGCCCCTTGACCTGCGGCTGGAGCACCGCGCGGATGGGCGCGACGACCACGCTGACCGGCCCCGCGGTGGGGGCGTCGGCGGCCGGGTGGGTCAGCCGGCGCAGCACGGCGAGCCGCCGCCCGACGGTGTCCGAGCGCGGCGAGAGCCGCTCGTGCGGCAGCGTCTCCCAGGAGGGGTACTCCGCGACGTGGTGCTCGGCGCCCGCGGGCATCAGCGACCGGACGGCGGCGGCCAGGTCCTCGGCCTCCCGCCCGGTCGCGGTGACGGCGAGCACCGGCCGCCCGGCGGAACGGGCGAGCGCGGCCACCGCGAGCGCCCGCGCGGCGGGCGGCCCCACCAGGTCGAGGTGCATCCGGTGACCGTCCGTGGCCGCGCGCACCGCCTCGGCGAGCGCGGGATCGTGGACGACGGCATCGAGCAGACCGTGCAGGCTCATCTAGGGCTTCCCGTCCCGGGGCTGGACAACGCGAACGGCCCGGCGCGGCCTCGGAGAGGGCCAAAGCGGACCCCCCACCCACGGCGGGGAATCCGGCGAAGCCGGGATGTCTTCAGAGTACGACGGGGGTGTGACAACGCTCCACGCGTACCGCTGGGCGCGGGGCCGGGCGAAATGGCTTGGCTCAGGTCACCTACAGAAGGGCGAGCCTTCTGGACGCCCCAGGATCACAGTGGCCAAGCGATGACCTGCACGATATACAGGCGCTCCAGCCGTACCACTGTCAGGTACTGGAACATGCCTCCGGGCAGGATCTCCTCCTGGAGACCTACCGAACGCCCCCGGTGGTTGACACCGTCGAGGTGCAGCGCAGCCGCGGCCCGGACCAGTTCGTCTGCGCGCTCCTCCAATTGGGCGATGAACGCCAGGTCCGGTGTGTCCCCGATGACGTGATGCGCATCCGGGTCGTACTCCCAGCCCCAATCACCCATCGGTCACCCGAGCCCTCGCACCGTCCATGATGGCTCGGATCTCGTTCATGGCCGCGCGCCATGCCACATCGTCGCGGTCCAGTGACTGCACGGCATCTTCAGCCGCATGCAGCCGCCGTGCGATGTCCGGAAACCGCTCGACCTCGATGATCGTCGCCCACTTGAGCTGGTACATGGCGATGGGGCCGAAGCTGTTGGCCCGGGTGGCCATGGTGAAGACGGTGTCACGTTCCGTCGTCATCTCAGGAAGCCGTGTGGGTGCTACGCGCGCCAGCGCGGCCCGGAGCGCCGGGAACGTTCTCTCCGGCCGCGGGATCAGGGCCTCGCCTTCGGGGCACACCGGTTGTGTCGTCATGGGTCCTCCTGTGACTGCTGCGACCCACCGTACGGGGTACCCACCACCTGGCGGGGAGTTCCAGACGCTTCTGGCACCCCCGGCAAGATCGCCCGTAATGCGGAGGCTGGATCATCCGCGTAGAAGCGGAAGGCGCGGGCCTCGGCGCGCCGGCCGAGGGCGCGTACGTACGGGACCGGCTCGGTCAGCTCGACGATCACCGTGGTCAGGCCGGCCACGGCCACGTCGGCCACGCCGTTCTCGTCCGGTGCGGCGAGGGGGCCGTTGGGGTAGGTCCGGTCGAGGCGGACGGCTGCGATGCGATCGGCGGGGATGCGGATGTCCAGCAGAGCGCCGTAGCGCAGGCGCAGCGAGCCGTCGGCTCCCCGCACGTGCGGCCGGACCACGCACGACGCGTGCAGGGCGAGCAGGAAGAAGCAGCCCCAGACGTCGAGGACGAGGGTGACGGCGTGCACCACCGGCCAGGGGATCACGCAGGCGAGGGCGACCGTCTCAACGACGCAGACGAAGAACACGCCGTACAGGGTCGCGGCCTGGGCCGGCGCGTACGCAAGGGCATGGTCGCCGCTGTGGACGCCGTGCGGCCCCCGGCGGGACACCCAGCGCAAGAAGCTGCTGACCAGCGCGATTTCGTGGCCGATCAACCTGCGCGCGGGGGCGGGGACGCCGTCGGCGCACGCGGCCAAGAACGCGGGGCGGCCGTCGAGCCCGCCCCGGCGGTGTCGCCGGTAGTCGAAGAAGAGGAGCGTGGCCGCCCCGGCGGTCAAGGCGATCACGGCGAGTTCCACCGCCAGCCGCGCGGCCGGGGGGACGGGCACACCGCCCACCACGCACCCGAGGAGCGCGAGTTCACCCGCCGCGACCGCGGCGAAGCCCCCACGCACGGCCTGCCTCAGCGCCCTCACCCCGCACGCTCACCGAACAACTCGATGGCGCGGCGTACGGCCGCCGCCTGGGCGGGCGCGAACTCCGCGAAGAAGGCGTCCGCGAAACCGCCCGCCGCAGTCGATCCGCCCTCGCCTCCCGCAGCCGTCATCGCCCGCACCGCCTCGTCCGGGATGCTTTCGACGAGGGCCCGGGCGGTCTCCTCCACCCGTGGGTCGTCCTCGGCCGCCCCGGCCAGCGCGTCCATCCGCGCGTACACCGCGTAGGCGCGCCCCATGGCCTCGGCGTCGGCACTCATCTCCTGCCCCATGGCATGGAGCCAGTCGCGCTCGCGGGCCGGCGCACCGGTCTCCAGCAGGGCGAGCAACTCCCGCTCCTTGGCCGCCATCGCGGGCTCCGGCCCCGGCAACCGCGCTGCGGCACGGGTCATGCCTTCGAAGAGGGAGGCAAGTGCGGGCGAGACGGGCGTCTCGGCGGGCAACTGTCCGTTCTGCCAGGCCTGTTGGAGGAGTGAGCCGAGGCGGTTACGCCGCTTCTGGATCTCCTTCTCCTGGCGGGCCAGGTCCGCATCCAATTCGGCAAGGATCTCGACGAGGTCCTTGCCCGCGTCATCCGCCACGGCGGCCTTCACTTCGTCCAGGCTCAGCCCGAGATCGGTCAGCCGGCGAATACGGGCCAGTTCGACGGCATCCCGCAGCGTGTATTCGCGATAGCCGTTGGACTGCCGAGGAGGCTCGGGCAGCAGTCCGATGCGGTGGTAGTGCCGCACTGCACGGGTGGTGACGCCGACTGCGCCGGCGAGCTCTCCAATTCTCATGGCGCCAGTAGAAACGTTGCCGCTACGACAAGGTCAAGCGGTTGTGGTGGTGGGTGGTCGGTTCTGGTGGGTGGGGGTGCCGGCTGGCGGCCGGCTGCGGACGGGGCCGGGGCGGTGGCCCGCCGGGGGGTTCCCGGTCGCCCGCTTCGCAGCCTGGCCCCCTGCCGTGCGGCGAGGGGGCCAGTCGCCGTCTTCACCTCTTGCGTTTGTCCCGGCCCGGGCCCGGCACGGGCATGCCTTCGACGAGGAGGGCGGGTTCGACGGCGAGGAGGCGGGTGCGGAGGGCGTGGACGAGGGCGACGCGTTCGAGGTTTTCCACCGCTGACCATTCGACGTCGACTTCGTCGCGGGGGAGGTTCGCGAAGGCGTCTTCGGGGGCGCTGCCGCCGTCCAGGATGAAGGCGAGTTCTTCGTCTTGCTCGCCATCGATGGCGGGTTGCTGGTCGACGGCGAGGAGCGCGGGTTCCTTGGGGAGTGTGATGCCGAGTGCGTCGGCGACGCGGCGGGCGGCGTCGGGGATCGATTCCCCCGGCCGCACGATGACCCCTGGCGGGCAGCTCCAGCCATCGCGTACGACCTGGAGTACGCGCGGCCACATGCCCAGCGGCGCGAAGTACTTCGGGTTTTCGACCGGGCAACGGACCAGCAGGAACACCCACACCTCGCGGGGCGGGTTCGCGGGCTTGACCGTGTTCATGGGATGTACGAGCTTCACGCGGCTTCGCCTCCGTGGGTCAGGGATTGCAACCCGGCGCACGCCTGCGGCGCCCGGTCATCGAGGGTCATGAGCCCGTACGCGGCCCGGCCGTCCGACCAGCACCAGCCCTCGACGGTCTCGTACTCCGCGCGAAGGCGGTTGGGGCACAGGACGTCGCTGCGCAGGGCGTCGGGGTCGAACATCGACTCCTGGTACGCGTCGTGGAACTCGATGTCCGTGACGGGTGACCAGGTGCCGTCCTCGCCGACACTGAGGAAGAAGCGCAGCGGGGTACCCATGACGAGGACGCGGTGCGCGCCGTCCATCAAGAACCCCCGGCGGGAGCGGGGTTGGGCTTGGGGTTGGGCGTGGGGTTGGGCTGGTTGCGATGCTTCGGGCAACGGCACGGCGGCCAGGCACCGGTGACCGCCTCGCGGAAGGCGTCGCCGCACGCCTGCTCGCTGTCGATGGAGGTCACGGTGACGACCGCGGCTTCCGGGTCGGGAGGTCCGCTTTCGCCTGGGCGGCGGCGATATACGCGCAACCTCATCAAATGTTCCGCCATGACCCCATCTCCCTTTCCAGCAAAGGCAGTTGATCGTCTCCGTGTTCGAGGCTCGGTGGCCGAAAGGGAACGCACGTTCCTCTCCGTAGCGGTCCGACTACCGAGATGAGTCAGCGTCCCCTAGAGTCAAATCGTCTTCAACTTGCTATTGCTGCTCGGAGATCGAGGCGATTGCGCATGCATCGGAAGGATCTAGATCCTGAGGGATCGCCCAGTGCACGATTCGGACTTCTCGTCCGCAGGATGCGGGATGAAAGGGGTTGGACACAGGACGAACTCGGCGAGCGCGCCGGGTGCTCCGGAACGCACATCTCGGCCGTCGAAACTGGCCGACGGCCCCCCACTCTCCGTTTTGCTCGTGGTCTCGACAAGGCCATGGGAACCGGGGACCTGTTCGAGCGGCACAGCAAGGCGGTACGCCACACGACGCTCATAGAGGGATTTCCCGCCTGCGTCGCGCACGAAGGGCGAGCGGCAGAGATCCGGCTGTTCGAGATCGGCATCATTCCGGGGTTACTCCAGACACCCGCGTACGCCCGCGCCATCGCAGAGGGGCATGTACGCCGCGGCGCCATCACCCCTGAACAGGCCGACGACCGCGTCGCGTTCCTCGATAGGCGGCAGGCGAAAATTCGGCGCCCTAACCCACCCACGGTCATGGTGGTGATGGACGAGAGCTGCATCTATCGCGCCATCGGGAGCAAGGAGGTCATGAGTGAACAGCTTGACCATCTTGCGACGTTCGCCACACTGCCGAACACCATGCTCCAGATCGCTCCGTACAGCATGGGCGAGTTGCGACCCTTCAACCTGCCGGTCACCCTGCTGACGCTCCAAGACCGGAACATGGTTGCGTACGCGGAGTCGCAGGCACAGGGGCATCTGGAGCGAGAAGCGGGCCTCGTGATGGCCACACTCTCGGACTACCATCAGCTACAGGCTGAGTCCCTGTCCCAGGCCGATTCCGTGGCCTTGATCAACCAGTTGCGAAAGGGCGCCCCATGACGACCGAGACCCCCCGCTGGACGAAGTCCTCCTACAGCGACAACGGCGGACAGTGCGTTGAGGTCGCCGCCAACCTTGCCACGCACGGCATCGTCCCCGTCCGCGACAGCAAGGACCCCCAGGGTCCGACCCTCGCGTTCGGCACCACCGCATGGACCGCGTTCGTGGCAGGCGTGAAGGCCGGCGACTTCCACGCCTGACCCCGCCGCCCCGTACGACAGGCCCCCGACCGTGCTCCCATCGGTCGGGGGCTTTGGCGTACTAGCTCAACGCGCGTGTGCTGTAGCAGAGTTGAGTAACCCCAACCAGAAGGGTCGTGCCTCATGACCGATGGATGGACCAAGTCGAGCTACAGCGACAACGGCGGCGACTGCATCGAGTGGGCCCCGGCCCAGGCAGCCACCACCGGCACCGTCCCCGTCCGCGACAGCAAGACCCCGCACGGGCCCACCCTGGCCTTCGGCGCCACCGCCTGGAACACCTTCGTCGCAGGCGTAAAGGCGGGCGACTTCACGTGACGACCGACACTCCCCGCTGGACGAAGTCCTCCTACAGTGACAACGGCGGCGAGTGCGTCGAGGTGGCCGCCAACCTTGCCACGCACGGCACCGTGCCCGTCCGCGACAGCAAGGACCCCCAGGGGCCGGCCCTCGCCTTCGGCACCACCGCATGGACCGCGTTCGTGGCAGGCGTAAAGGCCGGCGACTTCCACGCCTGACCCCGCCGCCCGCACGACAGGCCCCCGACCGCGCTCCCATCGGTCGGGGGCCTTGGCGTACTAGCTCAACGCGCGCGTGCTGTAGCAGAGTTGAGTAACCCCAACCAGAAGGGTCGTGCCTCATGACCGATGGATGGACCAAGTCGAGCTACAGCTCCAACGGCGGCAACTGCATCGAGTGGGCCCCGGCCCAGGCAGCCACCACCGGCACCGTCCCCGTCCGCGACAGCAAGGACCCGAACGGGCCCACCCTCACCTTCGACGCCACCGCCTGGAACACCTTCGCCGCAGGCGTAAAGGCCGGTGACTTCGACGCCTGATCCCGCCGCCGCCCCCGCCCCACCAGGAACCCTCCCCCCTCCCCGCAACGTCCTCCCAGAGAGGACGACGTAGAGAGCGGGGGAACGACGATGTGGTTAGCCGTGGCGTTTCTGCTGGCGAGTTTCTCGGTGTTGGTTCACAGCGTCTACGAGGTCGTGCTCAGGCGGCGGCTCCGGCGGGGCGGGGTGCAGGTGGAGGGGGTGGTGGTGCGGCACCGTGAAGAGGTCAAGGAAGACGGTGTGGTGCGCTTCGCGGTCGTCGGGTTCGTTGATGCGCAGGGGGGTTCGCACGAGTTCGAGCGAGGGTGGTCCGGGGTAAGGGGGCTGCCCGTCGGGGAAAAGGTGCGTGTGCTCTACCTTCCCGACTCGCCGGACCGCGCACGCATCGACATGCCGCCCGTGCGCGGCTTCCTCGGACTCGCGGTGCCCCTCGTGGCCACTGCGGGGTCCACCGCGTTCCTGGGCGTCACAGTGTTTCAGATGGCCTTCTCCGACGGGGGCTGAGCCGCCACCGAGCCCGCCGCCCCGCCTCGCACGCCGCGCCGCCAGACGCGCCGCCCGCCCCGTACGACGCCTCGTACGACGGCCCCGTACACCACCTCGTACGACGGGCCCGTACGCCCAGCCCCCTACCCCTCCCCCGGGAAGCTCGCGAAGTACGCCGCCGCCCCGTCCGCCGCGCCGTGGCCCTGTGACTCCGCGCGGCGCAGGCGTTCGGCCGCCGCCTCGGCCAGGTCCAGGCGGACGCCCGCGCGGGCCGCGGCCTCCGCGATCAGCGTCGCGTCCTTGCGGGCCGCGGAGACCGTGAAGCTCGCGGGGTAGTCGTCGGCCAGGATGAGCGCCGACTTCATGCGGAGGTAGCCGGAGTCCAGCGGGCCGCCCGCCACCGCGTCCAGGAAGGACTGCGGGTCGACGCCGAGGGCCCGGGCCAGGGCCAGGGACTCGCCGGCGCCGTTGATGAGGGTGAGCACCCAGTTGTTGACGACCAGTTTGAGCGCGCTCGCCGCGCCCGTCGCGCCGTCGTCGGCGACCCACAGGACGCGCTGGCCGACGGCCGCGAAGACCCGTTCGGCCTGGGCCCGTACGTCGGCGGGGCCGGCCGCCAGGATCGTCAACGCGCCCTGTTCCGCGGGGAGTTTGGTGCCGAGTACGGGCGCGTCCACGAAGGTCAGGCCGTGTTGCGCGGCATGCTCGGCCAGCGCCCCGACCGCCGTCACGCCCACCGTGCTCGACTGGAGCCACAGCGTGCCCGGCCGCAGCGCCGGGGTCGCCGCGCGGATCGCCTCCAGGGCCGCGTCGCCGTCGTACAGCATCGTCAGGACGACGTCCGCGCCGTCCACGGCCGCCGCCGGCGTGTCCGCCCCGCTCGCGCCGTCCGCCGCCAGCGGCTCCGCCGTGGCGCGGGTGCGGTTCCACACCCGTACGGCGAACCCGCCGGCCGCGAGGAGGTTACGGGCCATCGGCGCGCCCATGGTGCCGGTGCCGAGCACCGCCACCGTGAGCTGCTGTGGCGGGGCCGTCTCGGTCGTGATCGTCTCGGTCATGGGGGCACGGTAGGACTTCGAGCGGGCTCCAGGGCAAGGGGCGCGCGGGGCCTTGGCCGGCGGCCCGCCCGGGGGGGGGGGGCGGGGGGGCCGCTTGACGCGGGGCGGGTGGGCTGTGGCGGCTGTGGGGGCTCGCTCTGCGGTTCCGCTCGGTCCGGGCGAGGCGTAGCCACCCACGCCCGGCCCCGGGGCCCCGCCCCCCCCCGGACCCCCGGCCCCCCCCCCCCCCCCCCGCCCCGGCCCCCGGTCCCCAACCCCCGGCCCCAAAACCCCCCCCCCG
>NZ_JBEHZD010000023.1:0-31621 GCF_040240285.1 Streptomyces sp. HSW2009
TTTTTTTATTTATACGCCCACACCCGACATCTACACACGGAGTATCGTGGGCCGCTGCTGTTGTTTATAAGACACAGCGGGGGTCCGGCTCCGCCGCCAAGCGGGCCATCGTCGGCCGGCTGTCCTGGGGGCTGGCCGACCAGGCCGTGTGCAGCCTGACCAACTTCGCGGTGGGCATCTACGTGGCGCGCGCGCTCGGCCTCACCGCGTTCGGCGTGTTCAGCCTGGCCTGGGTGACCTACGGGGTGGTGCTCGGCGTCGCGCGCGGCCTGGCCACCGACCCGCTGGTGGTGCGGTTCAGCGGGGTGCCGCACGATCAGTGGCGTACGGCTGCCGCCCGGGCGTCGGGGACCGCGCTCGGCGTGGGCTGCGCGATCGGCGCGGTGTGCGCGGTGGTCGGGCTCGCCGTCGGCGGCCGGGTGGGGCTGGCCTTCGCCGCGCTCGGCGTCGTCCTGCCGGGCCTGCTGCTGCAAGACGCCTGGCGGTTCTCCTTCTTCGCCGCCGGCGCCGGGCGCAAGGCGTGCCTCAACGACCTGCTCGGGGGCCTGGCCCTGATCCCGGCAATGCTGGTGGCCGACCGGGTGGGCCACGTGGCCGCCTTCGTCCTGGCCTGGGGGGCGGCGGCTGCGGTGGCCGCCGGCTACGGCTGTTTCCAGTCCGGCATCAGGCCGCAGGTCGCGGGCGCGCGCGGTTGGCTGCGCGCGCACCGCGACCTCGGCTACCGCTATCTGATCGAGAACGTCGGCGTCAGCGGCGCGGCCCAACTGCGGGCGTACGGGCTCGGGGTGATCGTCGGGGTCGGCGCGGTGGGGGTGATCCGCGGCTCGGAACTGCTGCTCGGCCCCTTCCTCGCCGTCCTGATGGGCCTGTCGCTGGTCACCGTCGCGGAGGCGGCCCGGGTGTTGCGGCAGGCCCCGCACCGGCTGCGGCTGTTCTGCCTGCTGCTCGGCGGCGGGCAGGCGCTCGGCGCGCTGCTGTGGGGCGCGGCGCTGCTGCTGGTGCCCGACGGGGCCGGCGAGGTCGTACTCGGCGACGTCTGGCACTCCGCGTCCGAGCTCATCGTGCCGGCCGCGCTCGGCGTGGCGGGCGCAAGCCTGGGCGTCGGCGCCTCGGCCGGGTTGCGCGCGCTGGCCGCCGCCCGGCACAGCCTGCGCTGCCAACTCATCGCCTCCACCTGCTACGTCGGCGGTGGGCTCGGCGGCGCTGCGGTGGCCGGCACGGTCGGCTCGGCGTGGGGCGTGGCCGCCGCCACCGTCAGCAGTTCCGCCGTGTGGTGGCTGCACCTGCACACAGCCCTGCGCGAGCACCAGCACCGTTCCATCCGCGAAGTGAGGACATCATGACCGTCTCAGGCCGCACTCCGCGGCTCAGCATCGGCCTGCCCGTGTACAACGGCGAGGAGTACCTCGCCGAGTCGCTCGATGCGCTGCTCGGCCAGACCTACGAGGACTTCGAGTTGGTCATCACCGACAACGCGTCCACCGACGGCACCCGGGACATCTGCCGCAGGTACGCCGCGCAGGACTCGCGCATCCGGTACCTGCGGCTGGCGCGGAACATCGGCGCCGCCCCGAACCACAACTACGTGTTCACCCAGTGCCGGGGCGAGCTGTTCAAGTGGGCCTCGCACGACGACCTGTACGCCCGGGACCTGCTGCTGCGCTGCGTGACGGCGCTCGACGAGCGGCCCGAGGTGATCCTCGCCCACGCCGACCAGGCGGTCATCGACGAACAGGGCCGGGTGAAGGTCCCGTACGCGTACGGGCTGGCCACCGACTCGCCGCAGGCGCCGGTGCGGTTCCGCAGCATGCTGTTCGAGCCCGGCGGCGACGACTTCTACGGCGTGATCCGGGCCGATGTGCTGCGCCGGGTCAAGCCACACGACAGCTACCACCACGCGGACCGCACCTTCGTCGCCGAGATCGGCCTGCACGGCCCCTTCCACCAGGTGCCGGAGCTGCTGTACTTCCGCCGCGACCACCCCACCAGGGCCGAGCGGGCCAACCCGTCCAAGCGGTCCCGGTGCGTCAACCTGGACCCGCGCCGGGCGGGCCCGCTGCACCCGACGCCGCGGCTGCTCGCCGAGTACGTACTCGGCTTCGTCGCGGCGATCCGGCGGGCCCCGCTGTCGCCGGCCGACCGGCGCGCCTGCTACCGCCATCTGTCGGCGTGGCTGACCAGCCGCGCGCGGCCGGGCGCCGGCGAGCGGGTCGAGGACCGCGCCCCGGTCGACCCCGACCAGCACGCGGTCTCCGTGGACGCCCTGGTCGCGGGCCGTACGGGGCGACAGCCGTGACGGCAGGGACGGCGGCTGCGGGACAGCGGGGCCGGGCTCCGGTGCGCGTCGGGGTGTTCGGGCTGCTCGGCTCGGGCAACCTCGGCAACGACGGCTCGCTGGAGGCCGTGCTCGGATATCTGCGCGCGGAGCATCCGGACGCGGTGGTGGACGCGCTGTGCGGCGGCCCGGAGGCGGTGCGGGCGCGGTACGGGATTCCCGCGACGCGGCTGCACTGGTACCGCGGCGAGTACCGGACCGCGTCGCGCGCGGGCGCGGTGGCGGCCAAGGGCGTCGGCAAGCTCGTCGACGCCTACCGGACCGCCGCCTGGGTGCGCCGGCACGAGGTGGTGATCGTGCCGGGCATGGGCGTGCTCGAAGCCACCCTGCCGCTGCGGCCCTGGGGCTTCCCATACGCGCTGTTCCTGCTCAGCGCCAGCGGCCGGCTGCTCGGCACCCGCGTTGCACTGGTCGGCGTCGGCGCCGCCGCGATCGGCAGCCGGCCGACGCGGGCCCTGGTGCGCTGGTCGGCGCGGCTGGCCGGCTACCGGTCCTACCGGGACGAGCCGTCCCGCGACGCGCTGCGGGCGATGGGCGTGGACACCTCCCGCGACGAGGTGTACCCGGACCTCGCCTTCGCACTGCCGACGCCGGGGGTTGACGCGTCGGGGCCGGGCACGGCGGGGCCTGACACGTCGGGGTCGGGCACACTGCCGGGCCCGGCAGGCACGCCGAGCACGGCCGGCCCGGCGGTCACAGCCGACACGCCGGGCACCACAGCCACAGCCACAGCCACAGCGGCCAAACCAGCCGGGGCGGCCACAACGGACACACCCCCCACCGCCGGCACGGTCTGCGTCGGCGTCATGGCCTTCCACGGCAGCGACGACGACCGGGCCCACGCCGACCAGATCCACCAGCGCTACCTGACGGGCACGACCCGCTTCGTACGGGCGCTGGTCGCCGACGGCAGGCCGGTCAGGCTGCTCACCGGCGACGACGTGGACCGGCCGGTGGTGGAGGCGATCCGTACCGCGGTGGACTCGCCACTGGTCACCGCGGCCGAAACCACCTCGCTCGCCGAGCTGATGCGGGAGATGGCGGCTGCCGACACGGTCGTCGCAACCCGCTACCACAACCTGATCTGCGCCCTGAAGGTCGGCACGCCGACGCTCGCCCTCAGCTACGCGGCCAAGAGCGACACGCTGCTCGCCCAGTGGGGCCTGGCGGCCTACTGCCACCCCGCGCGCAACGTGGATGCGGACCAACTACTGCACCAGTTCCGGGAGTTGGAGCGGCACGCGACCGAGGTACGACAGACCATCGCCGAGCGCAACCGGGACGCGGCCGGGCGCCTGGCCCGCCAGTTCACCGCCCTGACCACGGCCCTGTTCCCGGCCACGACCCACGCACCCGTTCCCACCCACGCACTGCGGGAGGCCCCGTGAAGGTGACCGAAGTCCCGACGATCGCCGGGGCGTACCTGTTCCAACCCACACCCCACGCCGACGAACGCGGCTTCTTCTGCCGCACCTTCGACGCCGAGGTGTTCCGCTCGGTGGGCCTCGACCCCGACGGCTTCGCGCAGGACAGCGTCTCCCGCTCGGCCCGCGGCGTGCTGCGCGGCCTGCACCTGCGCTCCGGCGCCGGCGAGGCCAAGCTCGTGCGCTGCTCGTACGGGCAGGTCTTCGACGTCATCGTGGACCTGCGGCCCGACTCGCCGACCTATCTGGGCCAGGCGTCCTTCGAACTGTCCGGCACGAGCCAGGTGTCCCTGTACGTGCCGGCGGGCTGCGCGCACGGCTTCCAGGCGCTGACCGACCCGGCGGACGTCTCGTACCGGATCGACCGCCCGCACGACCCGGCCGAGGACGTGACGATCGCCTTTGACGATCCGGAACTCGGCATCGCCTGGCCGTTGCCGGCCGCGTCGACCTCCCCCCGGGACCGGAAGGCGCCGAGCCTCGCCGAGGTCCTCGCACACCGAGAGAAGTGAGGTCGCCATGGACCCCGACGCCTTCGCCCTGCCCAAGTCGCGGGCGGCCAACGAACGGCTGCACGCCCTGGTCCCGGGCGGCGCGCACACCTACGCCAAGGGCGATGACCAGTACCCGGCGGACCTGGCGCCGATCATCAGCCACGGCCGCGGCGCCCATGTGTGGGACGTCGACGGCAACCGCTACGTCGAGTACGGCTCGGGGCTGCGGTCGGTCAGCCTCGGCCACGCCCACCCGCGGGTGGTCGATGCGGTGCGGCGCGAACTCGACCGGGGCAGCAACTTCGTCCGGCCCTCCCTAGTGGAGTTGCAGGCCGCGGAGCGGTTCCTCGCCACCGTGTCGACGGCCGAGATGGTGAAGTTCGCGAAGAACGGCTCGGACGCCACCACCGCGGCGGTGCGGCTGGCCCGCGCCGTCACCGGCCGGCCGCGGGTGGCGATCTGCGCCGACCACCCGTTCTTCTCCACCGACGACTGGTTCATCGGCACCACCCCGATGTCGGCCGGCATCCCCACCGCGACCACCGACCTCACGGTGGCGTTCCCGTACGGGGACCTGGCCGCCGTCGACGCCCTGCTCACCCGGTACGCGGGCGAGATAGCCTGTCTGATCCTGG
This sequence comes from Streptomyces sp. HSW2009, assembly GCF_040240285.1. Lineage (NCBI taxonomy): Bacteria > Bacillati > Actinomycetota > Actinomycetes > Kitasatosporales > Streptomycetaceae > Streptomyces > Streptomyces sp. HSW2009. The sequence continues at coordinate 4,889 of NZ_JBEHZD010000023.1, forward strand.
AACCGACCACCCAGGCACCACACTCCCCCGCCACCGGCGGCCCCAGCACATCAGCCGGGAACGACCCGACGGCCGCCTATCTGACCGGGCTGCGCGCCCTGGCCGACCGGCACGGCTGCGTCCTGATCTTTGACGAGATGATCACCGGATTCCGCTGGTCGGAGGCGGGCGCGCAGGGCCTGTACGGGGTCGTCCCCGACCTGTCCACGTTCGGCAAGGCGCTGGGCAACGGGTTCGCCGTCGCGGCGCTCGCGGGGCGCCGGGCGTTGATGGAGCGGGGCGGGTTGCGGCACGCCGACGACCGGGTGTTCCTGCTGTCCACCACGCACGGCGCCGAGACGCACTCGCTGGCTGCCGCGATGGCCGTACTCGACACGTACGTCGACGAGGGCGTCACGGCGCGGCTGCACGCCAGCGGCGAACGGCTCGCCACGGGGGTCCGGGCCGCCGCGGCCAGCAGGGGCGGCGGCGACCACGTGGTGGTCCGCGGCCGGGCCAGCAATCTGGTCTTCGCCACCCTGGACGAGGCGGGCAAGCCGTCGCAGGAGTACCGCACCCTGTTCCTGCGGCAGTTGTTGGCGGGTGGGGTGCTGGCCCCGTCGTTCGTGGTGAGCAGCGCGCTCAGCGACGCCGACGTGGACCACACCGTCGATGTGGTGGCCGGGGCCTGCGCGGTGTACCGCAAGGCGCTGGACGCCGGCGACCCCACACCCTGGCTCGCCGGCCGGCCGGTCAAGCCGGTCTTCCGCCGCCAGGCATAGGGGCTGACCGCCCGTCAGCCCCGCACTGCCGGCTCGACGCCGGCGACCTCACCACCTCACCGATCGGCACGGGTCGACGCACCGGCCGGCCCGTCGGGGGCTTCATCGGCCGGCGCGTTGGCTGTTTCGGTGATTGCTTGGTTGGTTGCTTGGTCGGCTGTGTCGTCGGCTGGCTTGTTGGCTGTTTTGTCGGCTGGTTTGTTGGCCGGCCGGGTGGGTGTGGGGGCAGGTGGGTGGTTGGCTGGCGCGTGGTTGGCCGTACGCGCAGGTGGGTGGCCGGCCGGGCCGGCGGGCACGGGGTCAGCCGCACGCGCAGGTGGCTGGTCGGACGAGGGAGCGGCCGTGCGGCCAGGCGTACGGTGGGACGTACGGCCGACCAGCCGGTCGGCGGCCCCGTCGACCAGCCACCCGGTCGCCGGCACCACGGCGAGCGCCGTGCACCAGCCGCCGAGCACATCGGTGGGGTAGTGCGCGCCGAGGGCGACCTGCGCCCACCCCATGGCGGCCCCGGCGACCAGTGCCAGGGTGCCGACCAGGAGCGCGCCGGCCGTCCTTCCGAGTCCGAGCCGGCCGCTCACCAGCAGCGCCACCACGAGCGCCACGGCGGTGAGGAAGGCGGTGTGCCCGCTCGGATAGGACAGGTTGTCGCCGTAGATGGTGCGCCCCACCACGGGCTTGAGCAGCTTGGTCGCCACCACCGGTGCGGCGGTGGCGACCACCGCGAACACCGCCGCGCGGGGCTGCCGCAGCAGCAGACACCCCGCGACGACCACCGCCAGCAGGGCCGCCGCCCCGGCCGGCTCGCCCCAGAAGTCCAGGGCGTGGGCGACGCTCTGCCCCGGCCCCTGCACCCCGTTCACCGCCCGCCAGAGCCGACCCTCCACCCCGCCGGGCTCGCCGTCACCGGCATGGCCCACGCCGAACGCGGCAACCACCAGCACGGCGAGCCCCACGACCACCCCGAGCCACGCCCGCAACGGCTGCGGCACCACCGCCCGCGGCATCCACATACGCGATAAGTCGGCACTCATCCGCTCACGATACCCATGCGACCACCGACTCCCGGCAGCTTCGGCAAGTCCGCTCCGGTCGGCTTCAGGCGGCGTGGGAAGACGCCCCAGGCAGCGTGGGAAGACGGAGAACGCGGGAGACGAGCGAAACAACCCACCGCTCCCCCGAGCCGCCCGTCAGGGAAACCGCCGGCCACCCTACGACCGCGCCCGAGGCCGCTCCCGCACCGGTTCGGGGCGGGTCGCCTGCCGGTGTTCCGCGCCGCCTGCGGCGACCGGCGCGGCCCCGCCGACGCTGGCGTGCGGCGGTAGACCGGGCCCGGCACACAGCAGCGCCACCGCCCCCGAGAGCACCAACAGCGCGAGCACCGCCCACAGTTGCCAACTTCCCGCCTCCAGCAGAAGACCGAGCAGGAGCGGGGCGACCGTGCGGCACAGCGACCACGACAGTTGGTAGACCGACAGATAGCGCCCGCGTAGCCGATCGGGCGCCGCCTGGACCGACAGGGTCTGCGCGGGCCCGGAGTGCACCAGTTCACCCGCGGTGTAGAGCACCGCGACGGCCAGCGTGGCTGCCAGCGCGTACGCGCCGCTGACCAGGTGCGGCAGCACGGCGAAGGCCACGAAGGAGAGCGCGAAGACGGCTGCGCCGAGCGCGGCGGTACGGGGGCGGCTGCCGCGCAGGGTGAGCCGCGCGACGGGCACACCCAACACCGCGACCAGCACGGTGTTGAGCGCGAACACCGCCCCCGCCAGGGCGTCGGGCAGCCCGACGTCACGGGTGAGGTAGACGGGCAGGGCCATGGCCTGGGTGGTGTAGCCAAAGGCGATCAGGAAGTTGGCAAGGGTGATGAGCAGGTACGGCCGATCGGCGAGGACCTGCCGGTACCCCTGCTTGCCTCGAACTCCAGCCCCGCGCCTTGCGCCTTGCGCATCCTCCGAGCCGCGCCCAGCCCCTGCGCCCTGCCCACTCTCCGAGTCGAGCCCATCCGCTGTGCCCCGCCCGTTCCCTGCGCCGCGCCCACCCGCCATGCCCCGCCCATCACGTACGCCCCGTACGGCCGCCGCACCCGCACCCCGCCGACTTCCCACACCCGCCGCGTCCGGCACACCCGGCGCATCCGCTGCATCCGCTGGCGCACTCTCGCACCGTACGGTCGGGATGCCGGCCGCCAGCGCCGCGGCGAGGGCGAACAGCACCGCCAGCGTCACCGCGGCGGCGAGGAAGCCGGTGCTGCCACCGACCGCCAACAGCCCCGCCGCCGCCAGGCTGCCCGCGCCCATCCCCCCGTTGCGCAGGCTGCGGTCCCAGGCCAGGAGCCGGTCGCGCGCCGCCCCTTCGGCGACTTCGCCGATCAGCGCCTGCTGGCTGGGGGACGACGCCCACATGCCGACCGCCACCACCAGGGCGACGGCGAGGAACGCGGGGTAGGAGTCGGCGACGAGGTACCCGGCGAAGCCCACCGCCCGCAGCACCAGCGAGGCGACGACGACCGGCCGCGCCCCGTACCGGTCGACGGCCACGCCCACGACCGGCATCACCGCCAGCGCACAGAGCCCAGCCGTAGTCAGGCCGGCGCCGATCGCCGTCAGCGACAGGCCGGTGAGCGTATGGACGAACAGCATCGTCAACGGCACGTAGATGCCGTCACCGAGCGAGCTGACCAGGCTGGCGGAGATCAGCCGACGGCGTACGGGCGCGGCGATGTCGGTGGGCCCGGAAGCGTCAGTGCGCCCAAGGGTGTCGATGGGCCCGGCAGTCCCGGTGGGCGCCCCGGCATCGACGGGTTCCGCGGCACCCGTGGGCTCTTCGACGTCAGCGGATGACATGCACGCCACCCCCGTACGCCAACTCCCGCACTCCTGCGGCAGGCTCCGCCGGCGCGGGCCGCATCCACAATTTATCTTCCACGGAAGGGAAAGATAGCTTCCATGGAAGATAGAATCAATGCCATGCAGACCGACGCCATCGCCGCCATCGTCGACCAGTGGAAGCACGAGCGCCCCGACCTGGACGCCACACCCATGCTGGTCATCGGCCGCCTCTTCCGTCTCACGGGCCTGCTCGACGAGCGGCTGCGCCCACCCTTCGCCGCGGCCGACCTGGGCAACGGCGACTTCGACGTCCTCGCGGCGCTGCGCCGTTCCGGCGCGCCCTACGCGCTGCCCGCGGGCGAACTCAGCCGCACCCTGCTGGTCACCACCGGCGCGATCACCAAGCGGGTCGACCGGCTGGAAGCCCGCGGCCTGGTCAGCCGGTCCGTCGCCGCCAGCGACTCGCGCGGGCGCCGGATCGCCCTCACCGCCGACGGCGTCACCCTGGCCGACGACCTGATCGCCGCCCACCTCACCAACCAACGCCACCTACTCGCCGGCCTCAGCGACGAGGAAGCGGCACACCTCGCCTCACTGCTGGAACGCCTGACTGCGACGCTCGCCACGGACTAGCGGACCGGTTGGGTCGGGTCGGACCGGAGTCGGACGGGGTTGGAGCGGGGTGGGGCGGGGCGGAGTCAGGCTGGGTTGGAGCGGGGTGGGTCGGGTCGCGGGCGGAGTGGGTCGGGGCGGGTCGGGGCGGGCAAGTCGGCAGGTGGGGCGCACGCACCGACCGCCACCCCGTACGAACGACGCCGGCCCATACGAGCGACACCCCCGGGAACGACACCGGCCCGCCGGGGGTTCACTCCCGACGGGCCGGCACACCGACGTACGGTCAGTACTCTGCCCCTACCGCGTGCGGTAGGCGCTGTGGATGGTCTGGCTGACCGTGTTGCCCTGCTTGTCAGCAGCCTCCGCCTTGAACGAGACCGCCTTGCCCGGGCCCGGGTTCTTCACCGAGACCTTGCCGGCACGCACGGGAAGCTTCTTCCACTTCTTCCCGTCGTCATAACTCACGTACACCGCAAGGGACTTCAGGTTCTTACCGGCGGCCGAGCCCTGCACCGAGACGGGAACGGTGACCGTGGCCCCCGCCTTGGACGTGCTGTCAACCGCCAGGGCGGGTGTGAAGCGGACCGCCGAGGTCGGCAGTGCCACCTCGCTGTCGGTCTGCTTCGACGAGAAGGTCCAGGCGGCCTCGATCTTGGTGGAGACGTTGGCCACCTTGCTCCGCGTGACCGACGTGCTGAGCTTGTACTTCGCCTCCTCGGCGGGCACCCTGAACGATTCCGCGCCGGTCAGCGGGTCGGTGTTCGTCCCCACCAGTTTGCCGTTGCGGTACAGGGTGGTCTTGGCCGCGTCGTACTCCGAGTTTCCGGAGTGGTTCGCACCGTCGGCGAACAGCGAGAGGCTCCCGCTCAGGGTGTTGCCCTGCCGGAAGATGCCGTCCCACTCGGCCACCTTGGGACCGAACACCCCGACGTTGAACTGCCGCGACGAGGACACTCCGGGCTTCAGCCCGATCGGGTCGGAGTAGTAGTAGACCCCGTTCGTCTCCTCGTTTTCGGACTGGGAGAAGTGGAGGCTCCACTGCATACCGTTGCCATTGGCGTACAGCGTCGCGGGGTGGGGCAGCGGCGTGTCGGGCGTGTAGATCCCCAGGCCACCGCGTTCGGGGAGCACCCCGAACGTGCCGTTCTGCCCCGGGACCGATCCGCCCAACTCGGCGGTGATCTTGCCCAGTTCCTTGCTCTTGGCGTGTCGGACGAAGCCGGTCGCCAACCGCGTGGTGGGCCCGCCGTACCCCACGAAGTACAGGGTGTCCGCGGCGCTACCCTGGAATCCCGCGCTGAACCACTGGGAGAGTTCCCCGGCGGGGAGGTCAGGGCCGAGGTGCGCGATCCGCAGGGGCTTGAAGGAGTCCAGCGACAGGCCCACGCCGCCGAAGTCCGCGACGTCGTAGTCGACCGTGGCGGCCCCGGCGACGGCCTTCCGGTCCGGAACCGTCACCTCGACCTGCCTGGCCACCCGCGCGTCGAGGGTCACCTTCGTGTCCTTGTCGACGACCAGCTTGGGTTGGACCAGCCAGTCGAAGCTGTCTTCGCTGGCGCGCAGAAGACTGTCGAGCAGGTAGCTCCCCTTGGGCACCCGCACCGTCGTTTCCTTGCTGGTCTCATCGACCCGGAAGCCCGTCCCCTTGCCGAGGCCGGCCAGCCCGAACAGGTCGGTCTCGAAGGACCCCGAGGGCTTCCCGTCCCGCCCCAGGTGGGTGAGGGTCACCTCGTACGACTCGACCTCGCGCACGACCGCGGCGGCGGTCCGCACAACCTGCTTGCCCGCCGGCGCGGCCACCACCGCGGTGTACGCGCCGTCCGCGTCGCCGCCGATTCGGGTGTCGACGGAGAGCGACGTGGTCGCCGTGGCGTGCGCCGGAACGGTGAGCTGCTGGTCGGCCGCGGTGAAGAAGCCGGCGGGGGCCGGCTTGCCGGCCGGGCCCGTGCCCGCCACCGCGAGCTTCAGGGTGACCGGCTGGTCACCCAGGTTGCGGTAGGTCAGTTCCTTGCGCTGCGGCGCGTCATCGGCGTGCGGCCACTGCTGCGTACCGAAGGAGAGCGAGACGGGCTCTGCGACCACCGTCTGGGTGAGCGCCTTGCGCAGGTCGATGCGGCCTGCGCCCTGCTCGAAGGGGGTGTACGGGCCCGGCACCGCAGAACCGGTCAGTACGGCCTTGAGTTCGGCGCCGGTCCACGTGGGGTGCTGCTGCGCGAGGAGCGCGGCGGCGCCGGCGACGTGCGGCGCGGCCATGGACGTACCGGAGATCGCCACGTAGCCGTCGGCGACCGGGGTGCCGTCCTTCGCCACCTGGCTGCCGGGCGCCGCGGCGGCGCCGATGTCCACGCCGGGCGCGGTCACATCGGGCTTGACGGCACCGTCCCCCACCCGGGGGCCTCTGCTGGAGAAGTCGGCCAGTGCGTCCTTCTTGTCGACGGCGCCCACGGTCAGCGCGGCGTCCGCGCTGCCGGGCGAGCCGACGGTGCCGGCTCCCGCGCCCTCGTTGCCCGCCGAGACCGCGAACAGCGTCCCGTGTTCGGCCGACAGCTTGTTGATCGCCGTCTCCAGCGGATCGAGGTCGGGCGTGTCGAGTCCACCGAGGCTGAGGTTGATCACGTCGGCCTTCTCGGCCACCGCCCATTCCGCGCCGGCAACGATGTCGGAGTCCCATCCGGAGCCGCCGTCGTCCAGGACCTTGCCGTCGATGAGCCGGGCGCCGGGGGCGACGCCCCGGTACTTCCCACCCGACTTGGCGCCGGTGCCGGCCGCGGTGGAGGCCACGTGCGTGCCGTGGCCCACCCGGTCCTTGGCGTCGGCCGCCTCCGAGAAGTTCTTCTCCGCGACCTGCTGGCCCGCCAGGTCGGCGTGGGTTTCGTCGACGCCGCTGTCCAGCACGGCGATCTTGGTGCCCTTGCCGTCGTAGCCGGCCTGCCATGCGGTGGGCGCGCCGATCTGCGGCACGCTCGTATCCAGCGTGGCCCTGCGGACACCGTCGAGCCACACCCGGGCGACGCCGGCGGCGGCGGTGCGGTGCTCCGCGCCCCGCGCCCCGTTGGTCAGCGTCTCCCAGACGGCCCCGGGCTGCGTGGGCGATGCGGTCACCGCGTCGGCACCCAGCACCGGCAGCGTCCGCCGCAGCCGCACGCCGTCGGCGCCACGGAGCTGGTTCCTGGCTGCGGCGCGCTCACCCCGGTAGGCGACGATGAGCCGCAGCCCCTCGCGCTGCTGCGCCACGTACTGCGGCCGGCTCAGTTCGGTGACGTCGAACAGCCGCCGGTCCAGGGTGCCCCGGTTGATCAGGCGTCGCGCGTCGCTCGGGATCGCGTACACATGCCCGCCGTACCGCTCCACCCGGAGCGGCACGTGCTTGCGGCCTTCGGCCGGCCGAAGGGACACCCCGCGCCCGTCCGGGTTGATCGAGACCCGGTCCCCGGTGATGAGGGTGACCCAGGTGCGGGCCGTCCCGCCCCGCTGCTCGTGCTTCGCCTGCGGGGCGCCCGCCGAAGCGGCGGGGCCTTCCTGTGCCGCGGCGATCGGGGTGGTCAACCCCGCCGCGAGTACGGTGGCCGCCGCGGCAGCCACCCCGGCGGCCCAGCCGGCCTTCCTTCGTCTCTGCAACTTTCCCCCCAATGAAGACAGTTCGCACGAGGGCCACTTGAGCACCTCGCGCACCGTTGTCGTACAGGGCGAGTATGTGACGCCGCACGGGGGGCGCCGCAAGAGCCATTTGTGCCCCCAAATACCTTGAAATACAAGGCAGTTGATGATGTCCGCCTGGAACCTTCCGTTCCCCCCTGCGGGATGCCCACGGCCCTACCGGGGCCGTATGACACCCCGTCCACAAGGTGTGGGGCCCGAGTCGGGTGATGTGCGGAGCGGAACTAAAGATTCGCCGCGTCGGGTGGGGAGTGGGGTGGACGCCGGAGGGCCGGCGGCACGTGGGGCAGTCGATGCCCGAGGGGCGCGTGGTGCTCGCGCCGGGTGGCGCGGGGGTGGGAACCGGGGTCGGCAGGGCGCCAGGCCGATTCGCGTCGGTGCAGGGCCCCTGCGCGCCGGGCGGGTGGCAGACTCCCCGCATGCAACCCTTGGCCGCAGACCCCCGAGCCCGTCGCGACGCCGTCACCGTGGAGATCTCGTACGCCGTCGTCGCCGGGGCCCTGCTCGCCGCCCTGGTCTACTTCGCGGTCGTCGCGCCGACGTGGGTGTGGGAGCTGTCCGGGGGCACGGCCGGCACGCTGAAGGCGGTCGCCTCCGTATGCGCCGCGCTGGCGTTCGCGGCACGCGCGGCGACCCTGCTGGTACGGCTCCGGGCGGCGCTCAAGTCGACTGCCGCGCGGCGCTGACCAGGGCGGAACCGTCGCGCCGGACACCGGGCGGCACGGAGCGCCGAACCAGGGTGGGTCCCGCCTGGCTAAACGCCGAGTCGCACAGGGCGCCGCACCAGGGTGGGACCCGCCGCGGCAGACGGCGGGTGACCCCGCGGGGCCGCCCGTCCGCACCCCAGACTCTGCGGCGCACAACGGGAGTGGCCCCGGCGGGTCGTGCCGGGGCCACTCCCCCGCGGTCAGTCGCTGTCAGTCCTCCTGCTCGCCCGGGTCCCTGAGGAACACCGAGGTGCCGGGTGCGGCGCGGGAGGTGTTCACCCCCTGGTTCGGTGCTCCGCGCCCCCCTTCCAGTACGCCACGGTGTAGGTCGCGGCGGGTCGCAGCCCGTCATCTCCCGCCGGCACGGCCGCGGCCCCGTAGGACATACAACGGTTGTGTTCGTTCGGACAGATGTAGTCCCAGTCCTTCCGGTGCGCCTTGTCCAATGTCCCGTGCTCGTAGATGCCGATCCAGTCCTCTTCCACGTATGGGTTCCGCTCGGGCGGTCCCACGTACGAGACGACAAGACCCGTGTCGTGCGCGACGATATTGATTCCCTTCTGGTAAATGTGCGCCGTCGTCTAGACCGGCTCGAACAACACGAATTGGCCTTCTCGGCCACCCATTCCCGCCGGGCTGGCCTGCTCCTTCTTCACCGGCGCGCTCCGTTCGCCGGCGCGCGAGGCCAGGTCGTGCGCACCCACCACTGCCACCGCGGAGCAGATCACCGCCATCGCCACGGGAAGAAGCCAGCCCCGGCGCCCTTCTGCATCCCGCGGGCGGCCTCCTACTCGCCTAAAGAAGCGCACAGCGCAACACCCCACCCATGACCATCCCTGTCCTTCTTCCGCATTTAGTGGGCCCGCGTGCTCCGTACGCCCGGGCGAGCCCAGCGGCCCCCGGCCCCCGGTCATCGGCCATCGGCCCCCGGCCATCGGACGTACGGATGGGGAATGCGCCGACGCGACCGCGCGAGGCCGACCCACCCGGGGGAGTACGGGCACGCACCACAGCGCCCATCGGGAGCGGCCCGGCGGGCGGCGGGCACGCCGTCCCCTCAGGTCCGTCAGCCGGCGATTCCGCGGTGCAGTCCATCGAGGCGACACGGCCGGTACCAGGCGGAAGCACCGGCAAAAGTGCAGTTGGGGATACTTCTACCGGTAGTGCCAGCCCCGGCACCCACGCAGAAAGGCCGGCCCCGTGAACAGCACCACTCCCCCGACGCACGCGTTCGGGCCGCTCCTGCGCGGGCTCCGGCTCCGGGCCGGGTTCAGTCAGGAAGAGCTCGCCCACGCGTCGGGCGTGAGCGTGCGCGCGTTGGCCGACATGGAGCGGGGCCGCACCCGTGGACCGCAGCGCCGCACCATCGAGGCCCTGGCCCACGGGCTGGCGCTGACCGCCGACGAGGCGCGCGACCTGGCGGGGGCGGCGGCGCCGGGCCGCGCCGGGGCGCAGGCCACCACCGCACAGGCCACCACCGCACAAGGCCCGGCCCCGGCGGCGGGCCCGGCCGGCCTTCCCGTACCGCTGTCGCTGCCGCGCGACCCCCGGGACTTCACCGCCCGCGGGCAGGCCCTGGCCGACGTGCTCGCGCTGGCGGAACGGCCGGACGCCGCGTACCCGCCGGTCATCGTCGTCACCGGGCAGCCGGGACTCGGCAAGACCGCGTTCGGCATCCGCAGCGCCCACGCGCTCGCCCCGCGGTTCCCTGACGGACAGCTCTTCTTCGACCTGCGCGGCATGGACGAGGAACCCACGCACCCCCGGGACGCGCTGGCCACCCTGTTGCGGGCGCTCGACGTGGCCGAGCACGCCATCCCGCACGACCTCCAGGACCGCTCCGGCCTACTGCGCTCGCTGCTCGCCGGCCGCCGGCTGCTGCTCGTCCTGGACAACGCGGCCGACGAGGACCAGGTGCGTCCGCTGCTGCCCGGCAGCGGCGGAACGCTGACCCTGGTGACCAGCCGGCGGGGGCTGATCGGCCTGGAGGCGGTGCACCGGATCGACCTGCCGCTGCTGCGCCGCGAGGAGTCCGTGGAACTCCTGGCGCGCATCATCGGCCCCGAGCGGGTCGGCCGCGAGGCACAGGCCGCCCGCGACCTGGCCGACCTGTGCGGCCACCTGCCACTGGCGATCCGAATCGTCGGCGGCCGGCTCGCCAGCCGCCCCCAGGAGCGGCTTCGCAAACTCGCCACCCAACTTGCCGGCGAGGAAAGCAGGTTGGATCTGCTCAGGGCCGGCGACCTTCAGGTACGGGCGGCCTTCGCGCTCTCCTACCGGCGGCTCGCCCCCGCGACCCAGACCCTGCTGCGCCGCTCCGCGCTCGCCGCGGGCCCCGACTTCAGCGCCGAGACCGCCGCCCTGCTGGCCGGGACGACCGTCCGCGCGGCGGAGCTCGGGTTGGAGGAGTTGACCGACCGCGGACTCCTCCAGACCGAGGCCGCGGTCGAGCGCTACCGGTTCCACGACCTGCTACGGCTGTTCGCCGGCGAGCTGGTGGCCGATGAGGACGGCGCCGCGGTGGAGGAGGCGGCGCGGGAGCGGGCCGGGCGCTGGATGCTGGCCCGGGCGACCACGGCCGGCCTCCACTTCGACGCCCAACAGCACCAACCCGCGGGGGGCGACCCCGACCCCGCCACCGCGCCGAGCGGCCGGGACCGGGCCAGGGCCTGGCTTGAGGCGGAGGCGGCGCAGTGGCTCGCCGCGCTGCGCCACGCCCACCACACCGGGAGGCACCGGGAGGTGGTCGACGCGGCGGAGGCCATGCACTGGTTCTCCGACCTCACCCAGCACTGGGATCTGTGGGTCGAGGTCTTCGAGCGGGCCGCGGACGCAGCCCGCTCGCTGAGCTCGCCCCGAGAGGAGGCCACCCACCTCAACTACCTGGCCTGGGCGTACAACCTGTGCGTGCACGACCACCACTCCGCGGCAGCCGCCGCCCGCGCCGCGTACGCCGCCGCCCGTACCAGCGGCGACCGGCTCCAGATGGGGTGGGCGCTGGGTTACGAGGCGGGTGCGCTGCGCCGGCTCGGACGGGCGGAAGAGGCGGTTGCCAAGTTTCGAGAGGCAGCCGACTGCCACCACGAGAACACCACTCCACAGGGCCGGCTCGCGGAGCTCACCACCCTCAACGCGCTCGGCGAGGTTCTGCGCGACCAGGGCCACGCCGACCAGGCCCTGGCCATCCACCGCCGCAGCGACGCGATCTGCCGGGCGGGCATCCCGGGGTCGTCTCCCGAACTGCTCGCCCTCTACCAGGCGTCGGCCCTACAACACATCGGCAGCGACCACGCGGCCCTCGGCCAGTGGCAACAGGCCGAGGAACCACTCCGCAAGGCCCTCGCCGCCTTCGAGGGCTCAGCGATGCCGGCCTGGAGCGGCCCGGTCCACCTCGAACTCGGCCGCGTCCTGCGCCACACGGGCGATCTACCAGCGGCCCGCGCAGCGCTGAACGCCGCCCTGAAGACCCTGACCGAACACAAGAGCCCCCGCCAGGCAGAGGCCCGAGCCGAACTCCAGCTACTCGACGCCCTGTTCTCCGACTGACCGTCCCCAGGGCGCGCCTGCGACCCGATCAACTACCTGTGTACGGGGTCGGGTTGAGCTACGTCACCTTAGCTCGGGTCGTACGTGACTGGCGGCTCAACCAGCCCTCACCACATCGGCCAACCTGCGGGTGCGCCACCCCGGGTACGGGCGCGGGCGCACCACCCCGGGACAGGGGCGGGTGTGCCGACCTGGGTGCGGGGGCGGGTATGCCGAACCGGGTGCGGGGGCGGGTGTGTCACCCCGGATGCTAGCGCGGGCGTGTCACCCTGGCTCAGGCCGTACGCCGCCACTCACCAACCCAACCCACCACACCCGCCCCGGGCCCCTCACACCGCGTCGACCTGCTCCGGCGTCGGGAAGGAGTCCTGCGCCCCGCGGGCCGTGACCGCCGCCGCCCCCACCCGTACGGCGAACGCCGCAGCCCGGCGCAGGTCGTCGCCGCGGCCGAGGCGCCAGGCCAGGGCCGCGGTGAACGCGTCGCCCGCGCCCGTCGTGTCGACCGCCTCAACCCGGGGGCTGGGCAGGTGGTGCAGCGAGTCGGCATGCCCTTCGGCCACCACGGCCCCCTGCGCGCCGAGCGTGGTGACGACCGAGCGCGGGCCGAGCGCGAGGAGCCCCCGTACCCAGTCCTGCGGTGTGTCCCCCGCCGCAGCGCCCAGTACGTACCGCGCCTCGTGCTCGTTGACCACCAGCGGGTCGCAGGCGGCCAGCACCTCGGCGGGGAGCGGGGCCGGCGGGGACGGGTTGAGGACGAGCCGGGCGTCAGGAGCCAGGCCGCGTGTCACCTCGGCGACCGTCTCCAGGGGGATTTCCAGTTGTAGGGAGACGACGCGCGCGGCGGCCAACAGCGGGGCCGCCGCCCGGACGTCCGCGGGGGTGAGCCGTCCGTTGGCCCCCGGGGAGACGACGATGCTGTTGTCACCCGAGGGGTCCACGGTGATCAGGGCGACACCCGTGGGTGCCCCGCCGACGAGCACACCGTCGGTGTCCACACCCGCCTCCCGCTGGCTCGCCAACAACAGCCGCCCGTGCTCATCGTCACCCACCCGAGCGAGGAGCGCGGCCCGCGCACCGAGCCTGGCAGCGGCCAGGGCCTGGTTGGCCCCCTTGCCACCCGGATGAACGGCCAGATCAGAACCGAGCACCGTCTCCCCCGGCCCGGGCCGACGCTCCACACCAACCACGAGATCAACATTGGCCGACCCGACAACCAACAGGTCGTACCGGCCACCGCCGGAAGCGTCGTACTGCATGTGGGGGCCTTCCCGTCCTTCGGTGCTGGTGGAATTCGTGGTGGGGCTTGCGGTGATTCTGGTCGGTACGGCCGGCTGGTCATCACCGGTGTGCGACAACAGAAGATCAGGCACTGGCCACAGACCACAACAGGGGCCCTACGCACCGCCGAGCCGCCGTAAGGACCTCCAGGGCATCGCACCGAAGCCGTTAAGTCATTACCCATGACGAATATGCGCCACTTGCCACTATTCGCAATAGGCGCGAGCGACATGAAGGGCGAACGCTCGCTGCGCACCCAGAAGTCGAACAACCGGAACCCAACACGAACGCCCGTTCCCGTCCCGACTAGCAAAATGAAGGCAGGTGCCGCTACCGCGGCCACTCAACCACGAAATATTTTGTTCGACAACCGGACCGCCACGTCTGAACAATCACATCAGAGTGAAACTCGACATCGTGAAACGAATACCTGAAGGAGGATGCGCCGGCGCGCACTCAATCCTTGTCCAGAAGGAGTCTTTAGCCACATTCCCGGAATTCCCTAGCGTTGCAGCCATGAAGGCAACGAAGAAAGCCATCGGAGCTTGCGCGGCGACCGCTGTCCTGCTCGGCACGATGATCGCCACGGCTCCCACCACTTCAGCGGACAGCATGCAGGGGTGCTCCTTCCCCCGAGTCTGCTTCTACCTCAAAGAAGCGGACTACGAGGCTTCCCGGCCGACCGCCTCGTACAAGGACGTCACGAAGAACTACCAGAACCTTGGGCCCCGCGCCCGCGGATCCTTCTGGGTGGTGAACACGCGAAACGACGATCGGGTATCTCTCCGCTATACCGTCAAGGGTTCGATCCAGTTCGTGTGCTTGGATCCGAATCATAAGTTCCTCTTCGGTGGGAGCGGCGTCGTCACCGGCGTACGCATCGAAACGCCGGCAGCCTGCCCGTAGATCCGCCGGCAGGTAATGCAGAAGCCGCTCTCCCCCAGGAAGAATGCAAACGGCCCGCCTCCGAATCTGACGGGGGCGGGCTCCCTCGGACCTGCCGATCCTCTCTCTTCCTCTTTCGACTGAGAAGGCTCCGGGAGCAAAAGTTCGGGAACAGTGGAACCCATTGATCTGGCTGGCACGATGGCGTTCTCGCGGTAGAGTCCTGACCGAGGGACAGGACGTGTGAGCACTCAGCCCAGGTAGGACACCACGTCCTAGTCGGACATCAGGGCTGTTCGCTCGGCAACGAGCAGGGCCCTCGTCGCCGCAAAGTCGCGATTCATTTTCGCGTAGGCGAGAGCAAAATCCAGGTGGTGCCGAGCACGCCCGGTAGACGGAATGCCAGCCACACTCGAAATCCCCTTGGCGTGGCTCAGTGTCCTACCCGGCTTCCCCATATCCACGTACGCATTCACTGCCGTAACCGCTGCATTCGCGGGTCCGAAGGGCGTCGCATAGTCGAGACGATAGTTAGCTGCTCGGGAGGGAGCTTCCACCGCATGGATACGCGACTCCCACTGGCGACACCCTCCCCACACACCTGTGACAGCATGCCGTACGGAAGCCGGCCGTCCCCGCCCACCGGCGGGGCGACGCAGCTTCGTTCGCGGGATGGCCGGTAAGGGGAAAGCGGGAGGGGATCGCAGTGGCGTTCGGCAAGGGTGCGGACGGGAAGGAACCTCCGGTCCCGGCCGTCGACTGGAAGAACGTCGGGGAATTCACGATCGGCGGCGTGGAGCGCCCCGTGGCCCCGCACCGGAAGCGCTCCGTGCGCGGCCCGCGGGCCATCCGCGTCCCGTCCGGTGGGAAGAACTACCGGGTGTACGCGCCGTGCGCGTACTGCGCACCCGCCGCGGCCTCCACCCCACCCGGCGTCACGGGACCGTGCCTGTATGAGGACGAGGCGGGCGAACGGCTGCTCTGCGCCCTGGACAGCGCAGCGGAAACCGACGGCGAGCGCCAGCACCGCGTCATCGACGCACAGGGCGAACTCATCGGCACCATTACCCGCATTCCACCCACCAAGCGGATGTTCAAACACACCTGGCGGATGGAACAGGTCGGCCACCCCGAAATCATCGGCCGCAACCAGTGGGCCAGCGGAGACACCAAAGACATCGTGGAGAACGGCGTCAGCAAGGTCGTCTTCGGCGCACTCAAATCGGCGGTGACCTCTCTGGGCGCGGAGGAGAGCGACCATTCCGAGTCACGCGAGCGAACACTCGAATGGCGATCGGACGGCAAGGTGGTCATGGTCTCGCAGGGCAGCAAGTCAGTGACGGTCCGAGTCGGTTGGATCGACCGCCGACTGGCCTTCGCCTTCGCCCTGCTGGGCGACCGCTAAGACGAATCACCAAGAGCGAGCTCATCGTACGGACGGCGAAGTCATTCACTCCGCGGCGGCACGCGCAAGCATGTCCAACTGGCTCTCGACGGCTTCAAACCGTACCAACGCCACACAGACGGATCACGGACCGTCAAGAGAGGCCGGCACGCTGACGAACGGCGCGCACCGACTGCACATGTCGGAGACCTTTCGCGGTCTGACGAGGACGTCCACTCGGCCGTTGGCCACGGGTTGGTCACGCCACAGCCAGAGAGACAGAAAAACCCCTGCCCGAGAGGGCCTCTAGCCCTCTTTCGACTGAGACGAATCCGAGCGCAGGAGCTCGAAAACAGAGAGCCTCATTGATCTGGCCAGAGCGATGGCGTTCTCACGATAGAATCCCGTCCGAATGTGAAAATCTTCTTCCGACGGCAACCCCACTACTGCGTGGGCAATGCTGGCGTAAATGGCATGGAGTTGTGGATACACGAAGACGCATTCACCTGACGCATTCTGTGGAATTCGGGCCACCAGCACTCTAACACTTTCCAACTCCGCCCTTGAGCTGCCCACATAGAGTTTCACCATACGATCTTCGCCAGGTATGTCAATCGCGAGGGACAAGCATTCGCGAATCAACGACGCTTGTGCGAATGAAAGCTTGACCGAAACACTATCCTCACCAAAGGATCGAATACGCATTCTTGCCCTCATTGCAATGAATACCTTCCAGAATTAAAATCCGCCTCCGAATAATGGAACGCATGGATGCGGTAGGGAGTCTCCACGATCAAAACGCCACGGCCCTGCGCGTCACGGCGAGAATCATCGTACGCGACGCGTGACCCCTGCTTGGTGTCGACGTGTGTGGTTCTGCCTTCGAACGATGACAGGTATCTAGCCAACTCGTGCGGATCTGAGCCGATGCCGGATATTGAATGATCGAGCGCATTGCTGGATCCATCACTTATTCGCTGAAGATCATGATCCACTCCGTCCGCTACACGATGCCCATACGCTGCCTCAATCTCACCATAAGTGTCGTCATCAATGCCCGGGTCGCAGCCCTGAAGGCCCAGCGGATCGATCCAGGCAAGAGGGTTGGGTATGTAGATGTGAGGGTTATCGGCTGGGGCCAGGCCGAGTGGGTCAGGAGTGAGATAGCGCGCAGTTTCGGGGTCGTAATAGCGGAAGTAATTGTAGTTTAGGGCCGTTTCGGGGTCAGCGTACTGCCCGGGGAAGCGCAGCGGGCAGTCCGTCGCATGTGCCGGGGCAAATAGGGGCGTGCCCCAGAGGGCCGTGCGGTGTTGCCAGGCCAGGTCGCCCGTTGGGGTGACGAGCTCCGTTGGTGTGCCAAGGAGATCCGTCACGATGGCATGGAACCTGGCATCCTCTTCCGCCTTCGAGAGGTGCGCAGCACGGAGGATCCCGCTCTCGCCCGGCTCGACCTCCGCTGGCGTGTGACGCATTGTCTGGGTCAGGGGCCGGTGCGTCCTCGGCATGTAGTCCCAGGAGGTGGTCTGGTCCTCCAGCGTCGTCTGCTCAGCTAGACGTGTGCCGTCCCATGTGAAGTCGGTACGCTCCAGCACCGCGCCATCGCTCGCGATCCGCTGCTTGCTCGTCCTGCGGCCCAGCGGGTCGTACGTGTAGCGCCAGACGGCGCCGTCTGGGGTGGTGGCCTCTGTGAGGCGGTCCTCCGAGTTCCATTGGTAGGTCCACATGAGCCGCTGGCCGTTAAGTAAGCGGCGGGTGCGGCGGATCAAGCGGCCTTGGGCGTCATGTTCGTACGTGGTGCGGCCGGCGCGCCGGATCAGGGTGCCGGTGAATTCGCTTGGGACGGCGGAGGGGTGGGCGGGGGTACTGGAGGTTGTGAGGTTGCCCGCGCTGTCGTACGCGTACGTCTCCGTCCAGCCGTGCGCGTTGACGGCGGTGACCCTACCGAGCGGGTCAAGGTCGAACTGGCGGGTGCCAGAGGTGAGCTCGCGGATCTGGATGAGGTGGTCGTCCGCTCGGTAGGCGTACTCGCGGTGTTGGAGCAACGTCCCGGCTGCCTGCGGAGACCGGGCAACGGTCTGGCTGGTTAGACGGGTCAATTCGTCCCACGTCTGAGTGAGCGTCACGGCCTCACCCAACGCCCTGGACATCTCGCGTCCCGCAGCGTCGTACGTGAAGGTTAGGTCATTGCCCGCGGTGGTCAGCTTGGCTGGACGGCCGGCCGCGTCGTACCTCCAGGTGGACGTCAGGCCCGTCGAAGTCGTGCGGCTGGTGCGATTCCCCGCCCTGTCGTAGGTGTAGGTCGTGGTACGGCCATCGCATACTTCCCTCAGTACGCGGCCTGTCGCGTCGTAATCACGGCCGAGCTCGGTGTCCGTGCCAACTGCCTGTATTAGGCGCCCCGCCGCGTCATAAGTGAAGTGGGTTACCCCACCGTCCTCCGTTCGTTGCACTGTTGTCCGGCCCAGCGCGTCGCGTTCCCAGTAGATGGCCTCGCCTGCGCCGTTGGTCCGCGATTTGAGTTGGCCCGCCGCGTCGCGGGAGTACGTGACCTCGCGGCCGTTGAAGTCCATCTCGGAGAGCAGACCGCCTACTGCGTCGTACTCGTACCGCCACTCCAGCCCCTGCGGGTTGGTGACCGTCGTCAGCCGCGATTCCGTGTCGTACGTGAACGCGTACATGGCTCCGTCCGGCTCCGTGCGCGTAGCCGGACGGTCGAAGTGCGTGTAGGTGTGTCGTGTGGTGTTGCCTGCTGGGTCGGTGTGTTCGCGGAGGTTGCCTTCCGGGTCCCAGGTCCAGGACTCCCTACTACCGTCGGGGCGTATTCGCCATGATGGCTTGCCCTCGACCGTCCATCCGTGGCGGGTGACGTGGCCCAGCGGGTCGGTGATGCGTGTGATGCGGCCGTGCGTGCCTCTGCGGATCTTGGTGGCGTTGCCCAGCGGGTCGGTGATCTCAACCGGCAGGCCGGCGGCGTTGGCCGTGATGTGGGTGGTGTGCCCCAGTGCATCGGTGATGGATGACAGGTTGCCGCAATCGTCGTAGACGTAGCGGGTCTCGGCACCTGTTGGGTCGGTTGTGCTGGTGCGGTTGCCTAGCTGGTCGTAGGTGTGGCGCCACACCGCACCGTCCGGTTCTCGGACCTCTACGGGAAGGCCCAGATCGTTGTAGAGGGCGGTTGCCGCTGTGCCGTCGGGGCGCTCGACGCGGGTGAGGCGGTCGTGGTCGTCGTGAACGTATCGGGTGGTGCGGCCGAGTGGGTCAGTGACGGCCAGCGGGAACCGGCCTGGCTGCGGGCTCCAGTCGGTGCGCGTGGTGTTGCCCAGGGGGTCAGTCTGGGCAACGACCTTCGACTTGTCGTTGTAGACGTACTGCGTCTGGTTGCCGAGGGAGTCGGTGTAGGTCGTGGTGCGGGCAGTGTCGTCGTAATGGAATCGGCCCGAGAGCATGTTCTCGGATCCGACGGTGTGTGTGACGCGGCCACGGCTGTCGTAGAAGTAGCCGAACTGCGTGCCGTTACGGTCAGTCCACGACGTCATGCGATGTTCGTCGTCGTAGGTGAAGCGCAGAGGCTTGCCCATGGAGTTCACGACGTCGGTGAGGTCACCGGCCGCGTTGTATCCGTAGGAGATCAGTCTGGTGCCGGACTCGGGATCGCCCACACCCAGGAGGCGGAGCGCGGTGATGCGCAGCATCTCTGGATCTGTGTCGATGGCTATGCGGTACCCACCGGTGTGGCTGATCTCAGTCGGTGTCCCGGCCGGGTCGTAGGAGATGTCGATCCGGTGACCATTGCGGTCGCTGATGGTTTGGAGCGGAAGCTCGGTGGCGGGCGTGTCGGGCAGCGGGGCGAAGTGCAGGTTGCGTCCGTGCTCGGGGATGGTGATGGTCATCGACCCACCGGCCTCCCCGTTCCAGCGCAGGGGCCAGCGGGGACCACGGTCGGGAAGGGTGTCCTCCCCGGAGTGTGGGATGGGGTAGGTGAGGAGCATGCCGTCGTCCGCGACGAACACGACCCCGTCTGCGTCCAGTTCCAGCCGCTGGTCGAGGGTGGCCGCCCAGGTGCGTCCGAACCAGCCGCCGCTGGTGTGGCCGGAGACGTGGGTGCGGTCCAGGACGAGCGGGAGGTTGCCCGGGAGACGAACGTCTGTGGCGGACATCGTCATCTCGCCGGTGACGACGTCGACCGGTTCGCCGTCGCAGGTCTTCTCGGGGCCGCACTGGTCGTGCGTGCCCTTGCCCTCCGCCCGGTCGCGGTTGTTGCCGCGGTTGAGCACGTCCTTACGAGCCCTTAATCGGCTGGCGGCGTTTCGTGATGCCTGTGCAGCGTTACGCAGGGCGCTCCCGCCGCCGGTAGCGAGGGCCAGGAGCACCGCAGGGCTCAACTGGCCTGCTGCCCGCTGCGGGTTCTTCGACCATTCCTCCCAGTTGGCGGCGGCCTTAGCGAACTCGGTCGGGTGCTCGACAGCGTACTTGGCACCGTCGAAGACCGAGGCCAGGTTCATGGCCGCGCCCTTGGGATCGAGCGTGAGGAACGGCTCGGCGAAGTTGGCGATGTCGAGGATTCCGTAGTGTGCTCCCCAGAGGAAGTCCCGAACACCCTGCTTGGCTTTCTGGAGGCCACTCGGCTTGTCCGGCGCTTTCTCTGTCGCCTGGTCAAGTTTCTTCTTCGATGACTCGACCACAAACTGGAGCTCGAAAATCAAACCGTCCAGGCGGCGTTGGCAATTCTCCATCGCTGTGATGCCCGGATTGGTCTCCGCGGGCCGCTCAGGAAGCGCATCGTCTCCGCGTTTCACCGCGTCGTTGTAGTCCTTGATCTTCCGATCATGATTCTTGGCGGTTGACCGGGCCTCGGCCGCGTCCGCGATGATCGGCTTGCAGCGTTCCTGGATGCCACGGAGTTTACTGGCGTACGCGGAGAGGGCGGAGACCGCGTTCGTGAACTGAGTGTGTGCGGAGGCGAGTTCCTTCGGGAGCCGGTCGACGGCGTCTCGGAATGCGGTCGCGCCCTTCCCTGACCATCGGTACAGCTTCAGTGGACCAAGCTTGTCGTGACCGTCCTTGAAAGCAGCGGCGTAGGCACGTAAGTCCACCACGAGGTCATCGATCTTGTCCGGATCGCCCGGAATCAGATCCTTGGGCGTTGCACCTTCCGGAATTCCAGTACGTGCCGGGGCCCATGCATCGGGGTCAGCCATGGCTCAGGACTCGTCCTCGAAGTCGGTGTACTTCCGCGCTAACTTCTCCAACCCCGACTTCTCATAAGGCTCCATGTCCGGCACGCCTATATTCTCCGCCACCCACTTGGACGACGGGCCGCCAGGAAGCCTCGCGATATTCTCGTCAGACGGCCAGAAGTTCTTGACCCCGAGGAGATCCGCCAGCGCGTACGCCGCGACCGTCTCATACAGCCGCGTCACAACTTCGTCCGCATGCCCGGACAACTGCCCCATACCGAAACTCCAGGCAGAGAGAAAGCTCTTGCCTGACTCCAGGATTTCCGGGGCACCACAGTGCTGGATATAGGACGTCAGCTCTTCCTGGTTCCTCGCGATCGCTTTCGCCGCCACAACCGACTCCTCCAGAGGCGCAATCAGGCCCTTGACGTCGGCAATCTCGATCGCATACCCATCCGACCCGTCAATCGCGCCCGGCTCAGGAGCACCAGACGGCCGGTCATGCCCCGCCACTGTCCAAACCCTCCAACACCTTGCTCAACACATCGGCATCCAGCAGAAACGGATGCTCGCCGTACGGGTCCACCACGGCTCGTACACCCTCCGGCAGCAAGTCCACCAAGTCCCGAGCAGTGGTCGACGCCCAGCCACAGACTCCCGCGAACCCCGCCAGACCCTCAATCGACGTGAAGACCGGCACCAACCGCCCAAGCTCGGTCTCCGAGACGAGGAAACCCGGCGCCTCTGGCCGCTCGAAGTAGAGCCGCGCAGCACGAAGCGTCTTCGCCTTCTCCACATCCGACATGGACGCGACGACATCGCGGCGTACCCACTCCGCCAACGTCAACCGATCCCCCATCACCGCCCCCTCCCCAGAACAGACGCGCCATCCTCACACATAGTTGCGAAACGTCGCAACCAGTAAGGGGCGGTTGGCCGCACAGGGGAGTCCCCAGGGGACGGCCACCCACACCGGGCCGCCGTCCCAGCGGTCCGCTGCGACACGATTCCTCGTCACTGGCGACACACTCAGATTCGGCGCTGAAGGGCTGACGTTCAGGCGGAACGCCGGGCTTGCGCAATCCGATCCGCCCAGTGGCATGAGGGAGCGCAGCTCACCTATCGGGCCCCGCCACCCGCATGAGCCGAGACGAGATCGCGCGGGTCGCGCGCTCCATCGGCGATCTCACCATCGCCGCCAAGAATGCAAGGCCACCGACAAGATCGAGATCTACCGCCGCCTCGGCCTCCACCTCACCTACGAAGCCAACCGTGCGATCGTGCGCGCCGAGATCAGACTCGACGAGCGCAACACGAAATCCCCACGGTCAGAGAACAACCATGGGGATTTGAGTGGTGTCCGAGGGGGGACTTGAACCCCCACGCCCGATAAAGGGCACTAGCACCTCAAGCTAGCGCGTCTGCCATTCCGCCACCCGGACTGGGTGTGTACCGCGGTTCCCCGCGGCGACATGGATAACGATACCAAGGATTCGCAGTGCGTTTCACCTGCGTATCCGCGTCCCGCGCGGCGCTGGAAGCGGGCACGGGTGGAGGACCGTGAGTGACACCATGAACTACGGAGCGTGATGGGTGAGGGTGTGGGTGGAACGGGGCGGGGCGGGGGTCTTGCCGGGCCACCTCACGGGGGGTGGCCAGGCCAGCAGGCTCGCAGACCCGCGCGCCCCGGGTCAGTCCGGCATCAGGTGGTAGTCGGGGAAGTTGCCGGGGAGGCGTTCCCCCGTGGGGCCCTCCGTGACGGCGCGTACCAGGAGGTCGCCGCCGACGAAGGCGCCGCGCCAGGAGGCTCCGAAGCCGCCGAAGAGTTCGTCTCGGTCGCCGCGGGACCTGGGCTTTCCGTGGCCCACCTTGAAGGCGCGGACCTGGGGAGCCAGGCGGTCGAAGGTCTGTCGGTCGTCGCAGGACAGGGTGGCGACCAGGGCGCCGTTGCTGGCGTTCATCGCTGCCAGCAGTTCCGCCTCCGTGTCCACCAGGACGATCGTGTCGACCGGGCCGAACGGTTCGGCGTGGTGCAGCGGCGACGCGGGTGGCGGGTTGAGCAGGGTGACCGGGGGCAGGTACGCCGAGGTGTCCTGGCCGGGCAGGAAGCGGGCCTCGGCCAGGTCGCCGCGGTGCAGCGGGACCGCTCCGCGTTCGATGGCCTCGGCGACCTGGTCGCCCAACTCCTTGGCCTTGGCCGCGTTGATCAGCGGGCCGAAGTCCAGTTCCGGCAGCGGGTCGTCGGGGGACTCGACCGCCAGGGGGTGGCCGAGGCGCAAGGCTCGTACGGCCGGCAGGTAGGCCGCCAGGAACGCGTCGAAGGACGAGCGCTGGACGACGAACCTGGGGTACGCGGTGCAGCGTTGCTTGCCGTAGTCGAAGGTCTTGCGGATCTGGGTGGCGAGGGCCGGCCAGTCGGTGTAGTTCCAGATGCCCCAGGTGTTGAGGCCCTCCTGTTCCAGGATGTGCCGTTTGCCCAGGTCAGCCACGGCGGTGGCGACCCGCGCGCCGGTGTCCCGGCCGCCGACGAAGGAGACGCAGCCGATCTCGGGCGCCCGTACCAGGGCCTCGGAGAGTTCGCCGCCGCTCCCGCTGACCAGGGTGAGGGGCAACCCTTCGCGGGCGGCCAGTGCGGTCGCCAGGGTGAGACAGGCGACGCCGCCGTCGGTGGGGGTCTTGGCGATCACCGCGTTGCCGGCCAGCGCCTGCACCAGCATCGCGTGCACCAGGACGCTCATGGGGTAGTTCCAGCTCGCGATGTTGCTGACCGGGCCGGGCAGCGGGGTGCGGTCGACCAGCATCCGGTCGATCTGCTCGACGTACCACCTGACTCCGTCGATCGCCCGGTCCACATCGGCCTGGGTGAGCCGCCACGGCTTGCCGATCTCCCAGACCAGGAGCAGGGCGAGCAGTTCGCGGTGTTCGCTGAGGGCGTCCAGGGCCGCGGTGACCTTGGCCCGGCGTTCGGGCAGCGGGACGTGTCGCCAGGCGCGGTGCTGGTCAAGCGCGGCCCGTACGGCGCTGGTGGCCGCGGCACCGTCCAGGCGCGGCGGGCCGGCGATCGGGGTGCCGTCGACGGGGGTGGTGGCGGCGAGGACCCGGCCGTCGGCCTGCCATGCGCCGTTCCAGTAGTTGCGTACGCGATCGTCGGTGAAGGCCTCGGGGGCGACGCTCAGGCAGCGCTGCCAGGCGGCGGCCCAGGCCGTGTGGGGCTTGAGGATGAGGGTGGGTGCTGCCATCGGTGATGTCCGCTCTCGTTGCGCTGCGGGGCGGGAGGTGGCGTTGCACGGACGCTAGCGGCGGGTGGCGGTCGAGCGGTACGGGTTACGGGGGGCTATGGCTCACATCACGCCTCGCGCGCGCCCACGCGGACATGACGGGGTGGCGGGGGCCGGCCGACGTTTGCGGTGGCCGCCCGCCGGGTACGGCGATTCGCTCATGACCTGCCGCGATGCGGGACAATGCGGGGGCAGGGGCAGCGCCGACGGGAGGTGACCGGCGGCACGGCGACGACCAGGACGGATCGACAGCATGGGACGGGTCACCGAGCGACGGCGCGTGGTGCGCATCCGCAACGGCCAGGTCAGTACGCGCCCCGACACACTCGTTGCGGAGGAGCCGCTGGAGATCCGGCTGAACGGCAAACCGTTGGCGATCACCATGCGCACACCGGGCGACGACTTCGCGCTGGCCGCGGGGTTCCTGGTGAGCGAGGGTGTGTTGGGCCGGGACGACGAGTTGGCCAACATCGTCTACTGCGCCGGCGCGGTGACCGCCGCGACGCCCGAGGAGGCAGCCGACCTGGCAGCCCTGTCCCCGGGCGCGGAGCTGGCTGGCGGCCCGTACGCGAACGAGACCGCCGTGGAGGGTGTGGTCGAGGCGTCGGGCGGGACCGTCGGCGGGTTCGCCGGGGTGTCGGGGGCCGGGGCGGGTGGCTCCGCTCCGGCGGGGCTCCGGCCGGCCGCCCGGCGTGCGCTGCCCCTGGCCGGGACAGGCGCCGGGACAGGCGCCGGCGCGGGTGGCGCCCGCGGGGTCAGCAACACGTACAACGTGGTGGACGTGCGGCTGGCGGCGGGGGTCGAGGTCCCGGACATCACGTTGGAGCGCCACGTGTACACCACCTCGTCGTGCGGTCTGTGCGGGAAGGCCAGCCTGGACGCGGTGCGGACGACGGCCCGCTGGCCGGTGGGTGACCCGGCGGCGCCGGTCGCCGTCTCCCCCGCCGTGCTCTCCGCGCTGCCCGCCCCGCTGCGCGCCGCCCAGCGGGTGTTCGACCGCACCGGTGGGTTGCACGCCGCCGCCCTGTTCACGGCTGCGGGCGAACTCGTCGACGTACGGGAGGACGTGGGCCGGCACAACGCCGTGGACAAGCTGATCGGCCGGGCGCTCCAGCAGGGCAGGCTGCCACTCTCCAGCAGCGTGCTGCTGGTGTCGGGTCGGGCCTCCTTCGAGCTGGCGCAGAAGGCGGTGATGGCGGGCATCCCGGTGCTCGCCGCGGTCTCCGCCCCGTCCTCGCTCGCGGTGGACCTGGCCGAGGAGACCGGGCTCACCCTCGTCGGCTTTCTGCGCGGCGCTGACATGAACGTCTACGCCGGTGCGGAACGGCTGGTCTGGGCCGACTAGGACCTGTCCTGTCGATCCTGGCCGGCCCACGGTCACGCTCCGACGAAGCTCACCGTTTCCGTCATGTCCGCCCGCCCGGTGCGCAGTTGCGGCACGCCCTCCTTCTCGAACCCCACTGAGACGCCGCAGAACAGCACGAGGCCGTCGCCGGCTCCGACTGCCCGGCTGACAGTCTCCCGGTACACGGTCCACATCACCTGGGGGCAGCTATGCAGCCCCTCGGCCCGCAACAACAGCATGACCGTTTGCAGGTACATCCCGGCGTCAGCCCACTGCCCCGGCCCCATCGTCCGGTCGAGGTAGCAGAACAGAACGGCTGGCGCCCCGAACGCCTCCGAGTTCAAGGTGGCGATCTTCCTAGGCCGGTCCGGGTCGTCGCGCTCGATGCCCAGCGATGCGTACCGCTGGGCGGCGGCAGCAGCAAAACGGTCCAGATACGGTGAGGCCAGCCCGTCCGGGTACATCGGGTACTCACGCTCGTCGCCGGGGTCCCCCGCCAATGCCCTGGCTGTCGCGGTCCGCTTGAGTTCCGCCAAGGGTTCACCGGTCACGACGTACAGATGCCACGGCTGGAGGTTCCCGCTGGACGGAGCCCGCGTCGCTGCGGTCAGCACTCGTTCGAGTACTTCCTTGGGCACCGGCTCATCGCTGAACGCCCGTACGGCCCGGCGACTGTCCACGGCCTCATACACATCCACGTCTTGGCGTCCTCTCGTTCAACCGGGCCCCTCCACCGTATTCAGCCGTCAGTACCGAGCATCGCCGGGGGTGGGAAGATGCCCTGACGATCAGTCCAGTCGTTGAGAGGACCGCGGGAGATGCTCCTGCGGCGGGTTCGACCCCGGCTGCCTCCCCCGGCTGCCTCCCTGACTGTCCCGCCGGCGGCCTCTCCCGCTGTCGTCCCGGCCCGCTCCCCGCTTCGCCCGTTCTTGTAAGCGTGCGGCCGGTGGTGGCGCAACACGCTTCGAAACAAGGGGTGTTCGGGATGTTCGTACGATCCGACAGGGACGATCCATCGGGTTTTCCCCACCCACCCCGGGTGAGGGGCCCGACGGGGGTGGCCCCGGCTGGCCCCCGGGACGGTCGGGTGCCGGCCTGATCGTTTTGGGGGGGGGCGGCGGGCAGAGTGGGGCGGGCGGCGTCTCGGCCGTCGGTCGCGTTGATGTTCTCGTTCGGAGGGTTTCCCTATGTCCCTGCCTTTGGGCTGGTCGCGCGCCCCGCGGGGTGGGGGGGTATAGACAACGACGCGCCCCCCAGACGGCCTCCTAGCGGGGG
>NZ_JBEHZD010000230.1:0-11561 GCF_040240285.1 Streptomyces sp. HSW2009
GGGGGGGGGGGGGGGGGGGGGGGGGGGGGGGGGGCGGGGGGGGGGGGGGGCGCCGGCGCGGGCGGGGGGGGGGGGGGGGGCGCGGGGGGGGGGGCGGCCCCCCCCCCCCCCCCGCCGCCGGTCGAACCGTGGCGCGGGAGCGCTCAGAACTTGTTGCGCGGGGTGATGCCCAGGGCCAGGCCGGCCAGGCCGCGCTGGCGTCCGCCGAGCTTGCCCGCGATGGCGCGCAGGGCGCTGCCGGCGGGGGACTCCGGGTCGGTGAGCACCACCGGCTTGCCCTCGTCGCCGCCCTCGCGCAGCCGTACGTCGATGGGGATGGCGCCCAGCACCGGCACCGTCGCACCGGTCGTGCGGGTCAGGCCGTCGGCGACGGTCTGACCGCCGCCGGTGCCGAACACGTCGACCATCTCGTCGCAGTGCGGGCAGGGCAGCCCGGACATGTTCTCGACCACGCCGACGATCTTCTGGTGGGTCTGGACGGCGATGGAACCGGCCCGCTCGGCGACCTCGGCCGCGGCCTGCTGCGGCGTCGTGACCACCAGGATCTCCGCGTTCGGCACCAACTGGGCGACCGAGATGGCGATGTCGCCGGTGCCGGGCGGCAGGTCGAGCAGCAGGACGTCCAGGTCGCCCCAGAAGACGTCGGCCAGGAACTGCTGGAGCGCGCGGTGCAGCATCGGGCCGCGCCAGACCACCGGTGTGTTGCCCGGCGTGAACATGCCGATGGAGATGACCTTCACACCGTTCGCCGACGGCGGCATGATCATGTTCTCGACCTGGGTGGGGAGGCCGGTGGCGCCGAGCATGCGGGGCACCGAGTGCCCGTAGATGTCCGCGTCGACCACACCGACCTTCAGGCCGTCCGCGGCCATCGCCGCGGCCAGGTTGACCGTCACGGACGACTTGCCGACGCCGCCCTTGCCGGAGGCCACCGCATACACCCGGGTCAGCGAGCCGGGCCTGGCGAACGGCACCTCGCGCTCGGCCCGCCCGCCGCGCAGCGAGGTGGCCAGCTCCTTGCGCTGCTCATCGCTCATCACGTCGAGCTCGACGCTGACCGAGGTCACGCCCGCGACCTTCGCCACCGCATCGCGCACGCCGCTGGTGATGGTGTCCCGCATCGGGCAGCCGGCGACCGTCAGATAGACCGCGACCGCCACCGCGCCGTCCGGCGCGATCTCCACCGATTTGACCATCCCGAGCTCGGTGATCGGGCGGTGGATCTCCGGGTCATTCACCGTCGCGAGCGCTTCGCGGACCGCCTCTTCGGCGGGAGCGGCGCCGTGCGGGCCGGTCGTTTCGGTAGCCATGCCCCGATGGTACGGCGCGGGCCCAGCGCTCGGGAAAGCCTGTGGACGGTCGCCTACCTCACGCACCACCGGGGCCCGTGTCGGGAATAGCCGGGCTCTCCCACGGATGTCCCGTACCGTCCACGACGGTTTGCCCGTACGCGCCCGTACGCGCGCGTGCCCGGCTGTTCCCTCAGGGGCCTGCCCCGGCCCGTACGCGTGCCGCGGGTGGGCCTTCCCGCCCGCGCGGCCTCGCGCCCGTACGCGCGTGCATGCGGGTGTTCTCCGGGCCTCGGGTCTTCCCCGTCCGGCCCGCGCCCGTACGCGCGCGTGCTCCAACGTGCCCGGGCCCCGGCTACCGACCCTCGGTCTCATCCGGCGCAGGCCGCTGAACGGCGCTGGACCCGGTCCGCCGGGGCGCGGCGTCGCGGCGGTGCGGGTGCGCGGGCGAGGCCGAGGCGTGGCCCGGTGCATGGCCCGGCGGGTGAGCGGGGCGCTGTTCCAGCTCCCGCACCAGGCTTTCGAACTCCGACCTGATCCAGTCGCGGGTCGCCACCTCGCCGAGGCCGAGCCGGAGCGCGGCGATCTCCCGGGTCAGGTACTCGGTGTCGGCGATGCTCCGTTCGTTCTGCTTGCGGTCCTGCTCCAGGTTGACCCGGTCGCGGTCGTCCTGCCGGTTCTGAGCGAGCAGGATCAGCGGGGCCGCGTACGACGCCTGGAGCGAGAGGGCGAGGGTCAGGAAGATGAACGGATAGCGGTCGAAGCGCAGGCCGGCCGGGACGGTGGTGTTCCACACCACCCACAGCACGATGACCACCGACATCCAGACGATGAACCGGCCGGTGCCCAGGAAGCGCGCCGTGCGCTCGGAGACCCGGCCGAACGCCTCCGGGTCCCAGCGGGGCAGCAGGCTGCGCCGCGGCTCGCGCGGCTGGTCGAGTCGGACGCGTTCACCGGCCATCGGCCACCTCCGGCAGGCCGGGCACGACCGCGCCGTGCAACTCGCGCTCGCGCCAGTCGTCGGGCAGCAGGTGGTCGAGCACGTCGTCCACGGTCACCGCGCCGAGCAGCGCCCCGCCGGCGTCCACGACGGGCGCGGCGACCATGTTGTACGCGGCCAGGTAACTGGTCACCGCCGGCAGCGCGGTGTCCGGCGGCAGCGGGCTCAGATCGTTGTCGACCAACGCGCTGACCAGCGTGAACGGCGGGTCCCGCAGCAGCCGCTGGAAGTGCACCGTGCCCAGGTAGGTGCCGGTCGGCGTCTCGTCGGGCGCCCGGCACACGTACACCTGCGCGGCGAGCGCCGGGGAGAGGTCCGGGTTGCGCACCCTGGCCAGCGCGTCGGCCACCGTCGCGTCCGGCAGCAGCACCACCGGTTCGGTGGTCATCAGCCCGCCCGCGGTGCGCTCCTCGTACGCCAGCAGTCGGCGCATGTCGGCCGCGTCCCGCGGGCGCATCAGGGCCAGCAGCCGCTCCTTGTCCTCCTCGGGCAGCTCCGACAGCAGGTCGGCCGCGTCGTCCGGGTCCATCGCCTCCAGGACGTCGGCCGCGCGCTCCTCCTGGAGCTTGCCGAGGATCTCCACCTGGTCGTCGTCCGGCAACTCCTCAAGGACGTCGGCGAGCCGGTCGTCGTCGAGCGCGGCGGCCACCTCGGCGCGCCGCTTGGCCGTCAGGTGGTGCAGCACGTTGGCCAGGTCGGCGGGGCGCAACTGCTCGAAGGTGGCGAGCAGGTTCTCCGCGCCCTGCCCCTGCTCCTCCAGCGCGAACCCGGTCACCGCCGACCACTCCACGGTCAGCGCCTCGCCGGACCGCCGGACGCTCCCCGGCCACCTGCCGCGCAGCGCCGGGGGCTTGCCGCGGCGCACGAAGACCTTGTCGATCTCCCAGTCGCGGCGGGCCGGCAACTGGGCCACCGCCACGTCCAGGACGGTCACCTGCTCACCGGTCTCCACCAGCGTCACCCGGCGGTCCAGCAGTTCGCCGAGGACCAGGGTCTCGGTGGGGCGCTGCTCGAAGCGGCGCATGTTGACCACGCCCGTCGTGATCACCTGGCCCGACTCGACGCCGGTCACCCGGGTCATCGGGAGGAAGATCCGCCGCCGGCTGACCACCTCCACGACCAGGCCGAGCACGCGCGGCGGCCGGCCGCCGAGCCCGAGCATCGCCACCAGGTCGCGCACCCGGCCCACCGGGTCACCGTTCGGGTCGAACACGGCGACACCGGCCAGATGCGAGACGAACACACGCGGGGCTGCCGCACCCATGCCACGCGCCTCCTTTCACGGACGTACGGGCTGTGACGGACGTACAGGCTTCAACGGATGTACGGGTCGCCCACGGCCGGCTGTCGGCGCGCGGGGGTGATCACCCCGAGTACCTCTGTATACCTCCTGATATCACTGAATATCGGTTGATAGCCCGCTGGCGGCGCCCTTCGGTGGCGCGACCTTCGGCGACGGGCCCGCCGCGTACGGCCCGCGCAGCGGCACCGGGCGCGCCAAGGCGTCCCCGAACGGTGCCGAACCATCGGTTTCCGGCCAAGCCTGCGACACGCCGCCCGGCCGGTGGTCACGGCCGGTCCGTTCGGGCCCGAGCGCGCCGTCAGCGCGTGCGTACGGCACCGGTACGCTGCCCCCTGCATCGGCATCGGGAGGCAGAGCGGACGTGCGCACCTGGAAGACGGCCCTCGCGGCGGCGACGTGCGCGGGGCTCGCCGCCGCGACCCTCGCCGGATGTGGCGGCGACGGCGGTGGCGGGGGCGAGAAGAAGGACCCCGACGCGGGCACCAACGGGGTCGGCAAGCTGCCCCCGAAGCAGATCGAGGCCAGGGCCAGGCAGGCCGCCCAGCGCGCCGCCGCGGTCCGGCTGACCGGCAACGTCGTCAGCAAGGGCCGTACGTACACCCTCGACATGCGGCTCAAGGACGACGGCGGCTCCGGGCGGGTCTCCACCCAGGGCAGCACCTTCCAACTGCTGCGCATCGACAAGGAGCTCTACCTGAAGGCCGACGCCGACTTCTGGACGCACGAGCAGAACGACGGGGCGGCCCCGGCCGGCGACGGCAGCGCGGACGGCTCGGGCAGTACGGCTGGCTCGGGCGGTACGGGCGCGAAGTCCGGCACCAAGGAGGACCTGGCGGCGGCCAAGAAGCTGGACGGCAAGTACGTGAAGGTGCCGGCGGGCGACCCCTCGTACCAGCAGCTCAGCGGGTTCACGGACAAGGTCATGCTGCTCGACGGGCTGCTCGGCCTGCACGGCCAGATCACCAGCGGCAAGCGGGGCGACGTCGGCGGCGTGCCCACCATCCGCATCACCGGCGACCAGGGCAACGGCGGCGCGCTGGACGTGTCGCTCAAGGGCACCCCCTACCCGCTGCGCCTGCACCGGGCCGGCGGCGCCGGCGTCATCCAACTCGCCGACTGGAACGAGAAGTTCGAGCTCTCGGCGCCGCCGAAGAAGGAACTCGTCGACTACGGGCAGCAGTTGCCGCAGAGCGACGGCTGAGCCGTACTTCCCGAGCTAGCCGTACTGCACGAGTGGGCTGAGGGCGCCGGGTGCGGCGCCGCGCTGGCCGAACCATGCGCGGCGCCGTCGCTCAGCGCGGGTCCTTGCGGGGGTTCTTGCGCGCCCGGCGGCGCAGCAGCTTCGGCAGGGCCTCCGGCATCGGCTTGCGGGTGACCGCGGGGCTCGGGACCGGCTCCGCGGCCAGCGAACCGTCCGGCTGGGCGGCGACCTCGGCGTCGGCGGGTTCGAGCCGCAGCACCCGGCAGGCCCGCGCCCAGCGCTCGATGACCTGCTCGGAGTCGACCGCGTTCAACCGCTTGGGCTTCAGTTCGGCGACCGCGGCCTCCCAGGCCGGGCTGCGCGGCGCGAGCTCCACCACCCGGGCCGTCCAGCCCACCAGCCGCCCGCCCTTGTCCTTGCTGCGCACGGTCACTGCGGCGGTGCCGCCGTCGGTCAGCCCGAGGCCGTCGAGCGGCTGTTCCATGAGCCCCATCCCAGCGGCCGGGCCGGCGTCGTCGGGGTCCGGGGCGCCGGTGCCGTACGAGCCGACCACGGTGGCGGCCCCCTCGTGCCACAGGTGCCACAGCGGCCTGGGCGCGCTCCGGGTGGCGCCGGCGGAGCCCAGCACCCAGATCAGGCCGGACTTCTTCGTCGCCTCTTCGATCAGCGCCCGATCCGTGAGGGCCTGCTCCACGCTGTGCGTCATGAACCCAGCTTATGGGGTGGTTCCGCCCCCACCAGTGGGCCGGCCGCCCCATCGGCCCGCGTCGCACCGGCCGCCGCACCGGCCCCGTGCCCGTACGGCCGGCGCGCGGCCCTGCGCGGCACCGGCCCGCGCCCCATCCCGAAACCGGCACTCGGGCCGCCCCCACCCACGCCCCCACACCCCAGCCCCTCACACCCCGGCCGCCCCGCCGGCCCAGCCACCCCCAGCAGCCTGCGGTAAACATCAGTACCGTCCCGTCCCCGCACGCCTTACGCTGTCTCGCGTGCGCGTTCGACTGGCTGGCCTGGCGAGGCCGCGTAGCAGCGTTCCCCGAACCACGGCAGCCGGCGCCGCCACCGGTGCGGCCGGGGGCGGCCGCGGTGGCGGTCGCGTCCCCGTCGACCTGGGGCTGCTCGGCGTCGCCATCGCCGGCATCTCGCTGTCGGCCCCGCTGATCGCGGCGACCGCGGCCCCGGCCCTGGCCATCGCGCTGTGGCGCAACGTCATGGCGCTCGGCGTGCTGCTCCCGGTCGCGCTCGTACGGCACCGGGCCGAGCTGCGCACGATGGGCGCACGCGCCGGCTGGCTGTCGGCCGCCGCCGGCGTGCTGCTCGCCGTGCACTTCGCGGTGTGGCTGCCGAGCCTGCACATGACGTCCGTCTCGTCCTCCACCGCACTGGTGACCACCACGCCGATCTGGACCACGGTGCTGCTCAGACTGCGCGGCCACCGCTCGTCGGGGCTGGTCTGGGCCGGCATCGGCGTCGCCTTCCTCGGCGTGCTCCTGCTCACCGGCGTCGACCTGGCGCTCTCCCCGCGCGCCCTGGCCGGCGATGCGCTGGCGCTCGCCGGCGGCATGGCGGGCGCCGGCTACATGCTGGTCGGCGCCGAGGTCCGGCGCACCGTGAGCACCACCGCCTACACCTGCGTCTGTTACGCCACCACGGCGCTGGTCCTGCTGGTGACCTGCCTGCTGGCCGGCGTGCGACTCGGCGGCTACGACGGTACGACGTGGCTCAAGCTGGCCGTGCTGACGGTGGCCGCCCAACTCCTCGGCCACTCGATCATCAATCGGGTGGTCGGCGGGCTCGGCCCCACCGTCACCGCCACCGGCATCCTCCTGGAGACCCCGGGCGCGGCCCTGATCGCGGCCCTGTGGCTGGGCCAACACCCGCCGGCCGCCGCCTATCCGGCCCTCGCCGTCATCCTGCTCGGCCTGGCCCTGGTGGTCATCGACGGCCGCAGCAAACGCCCGACCTGACCGGCCGGGGAGCGGCCCGTACGGGGCCGGGAGACCCGTACGGCCAGGCCGCAGACCGAGCCCCCGCTACAGCCAGCCGTTGCGCTTGAAGCCGCGGTGGATCGTGAAGCAGATGCCGACGATGAGCGTCAGCACCGCCGGATAGCCGTACTTCCAGCGCAGTTCGGGCATGTGGTCGAAGTTCATGCCGTACACGCCGCAGATCATGGTGGGGACGGCGATGATGGCCGCCCAGGCGGTGATCTTGCGCATGTCCTCGTTCTGCGCGACGGTCGCCTGGGCCAGGTTGGCCTGGAGGATCGAGTTGAGCAGGTCGTCGAAGGAGAGCACCTGTTCGTTGACGCGCGCGAGGTGGTCGGCCACGTCCCGGAAGTACTTCTGGATGTCCGGGTCCACCAGCCGCATCGGCCGCTCGCTCAGCAACTGCATGGGCCGCAGCAGCGGCGAGACGGCCCGCTTGAACTCCAGCACCTCGCGCTTGAGCTGGTAGATGCGGCCGGCGTCGCCGCCGCGCGCCGAGCCGCGCCCGCTCTTGGCGGCGCTGTTGGTCGCCGAGAACACGTCGATCTCGACCTCGTCGATGTCGTCCTGCACCGCGTCGGCGACCGCGACGTAGCCATCCACCACCTGGTCGGCGATGGCGTGCAGCACCGCGGACGGGCCCTTGGCCAGCAGATCGGGATCGTCCTGGAGCCGGTGCCGCAGCGCCCGCAGCGACCCCTGCCCGCCGTGCCGCACGGTGACGATGAAGTCCCGGCCGGTGAAGCACATCACCTCGCCGGTCTCCACGATCTCGCTGGTGGCGGTGAGTTCGGCGTGCTCGACGTAGTGAATGGTCTTGAAGACGGTGAACAGCGTGTCGTCGTAGCGCTCCAACTTGGGGCGCTGATGGGCGTGTACGGCGTCTTCGACGGCCAGCGGGTGCAGCCCGAACTCCTGGGCGATGCCGGCGAATTCACGCTCCGTCGGCTCGTGCAGACCGATCCAGGCGAAGCCGCCTTCGGCCCGCACCCTGGCCATCGCCTCGGTCGGGCTGACGTGCTGGCTGACCCGCTTGCCGTTGCGGTAGACGCCGCAGTCGACGATGGCGCTGGTGACCGAGGGATCGCGGGTGGGGTCGTAATCGGGTGTGGTGTGGCCCCGCCGCAGGGCGGGGCGGACGGCTGCGCGCAGGTCACGAATCATCGACATACGGACTCCTCAGCGGGCCGGTCGTCAGCGGCGAAGCGCGGTACGCAGCGCGGTCCGGAAAGTGGACGTACGGTGCGTCTTTGGGCCGTACGTCCGCAAAGCGGACGGCGCTCCGCGTGCTAAGCGCTGACGTGTTCCGCACGGCGGAACACGGGAACACGGAATGAAGCGGATGACGCTGCTCTTCCGTACAGATGGCGCGGGCGCGAAAACTTCCTCAACTTTCCTCCCCGGCCCGGGGTTTCCCCTCGAACGAGCCGGGTACGGAAGGGTGCAGATCACACAGCAGAGGAGTGCATCCCGAGCAGGAGGACGGGAGAACAGTCGGTACTGCGAGGTCGACTCGGGTCCACCGCAGCCCCACCTCCTCCGGCCGGTCCCCCGTAGGGGACAACGTATGTCCCTGATCAGGCGCCAAGGCTACCAGGGGCGTACGACAGCGGCGTGCCGCTTTGCCGCTTCGATACGGGTTCTATGCTCGCCGCATGGCGAATGTTCTTGAGCTGGTCGAAGCCCGGTTGCAGACGGCACTGGGCAGGCCCGACGCCCGCGCCGCCATCACCTTCCTCGGTACCGAACGCATCGAGGTGCTGCGCTTCGTCGACGGTTCGGGCGCCGATGCGATCGTGCGCTACGCCACGCTCGGCATGTCGGGCCAGCCCATGGCGGACCCGGCCGACCCGCTCGCCGACCCGGTCCGCGGGCCCCGCGCCGAGTTGCTGCTCACCGTGCGGGCCGGCCGCGCCGACACCGACAAGGTGCTCAGGCCGCTCGCCGTACTCGCCGCATCGCCGCAGGTGGAGGGCGTCATCGTGGCGCCGGGCGGATCGCTGGACGTGGGCGAGCCGCTGTGGCCCGGGGCCCCGTTCTCATCGGTCCTGGTGGCTGCTTCCGGCGGGCTGGTGCCCGACCTGGAGCTCGATGCGCCACTCGACCCGGTGCGCTTCCTGCCGCTGCTGCCGATGACGGCCAACGAGGCCGCGTGGAAGCGGGTGCACGGAGCCGAGGCCCTGGAGTCCCGCTGGCTCGCGGCCGGCACGGACCTGCGCGACCCACTCCGCACCGCGGTCACCCTCCAGGACTGACGCAGCGTCACATCTCTTGCGTGGCCCCTGTGGATGGCGGGCGTACGGCTACGTCCCTGGGGCCGATGGGGCGTGTGGGTGTGGATGCGGGTGTGGGTTGCTGTTGGGGGTTCGCCGGGGTGGCCCTTCGGTTCTGGCCCTACGGGCCGTAACTGGCGCTGTACGTGCGTCAGTTGACCGAGGCTGTGCGAGGCGGCCCGGGGCGGGGTGAGGTGGGGCGTTCGACGGTCGGTGTGGGCGCGGAGCGTCGTACCGCCGTGATGTCGGCGCCGGGCAGGGGCGCGAGTGCCGCGGCGGCGACGGGGGGCAAAGAGGGCGTCGAAAGCGAGGGGCGTCCCCGCTCTTCGCTCTCGGGCGCCAGGTGCGGGCGCCGGATGGGGGCCGCGGCGGCGCCTTCGCGCGCGTTGCGCACGACCTTCTTCCGACTCCCTCGCCTCGTGGGGGATCGGTTCGTGGAGAGCGATGCTGGCTACGCCCATGAAGTGAGCGAGGCTAATTGATGCATGATGCACTCAGTTCTGCCTGGCGGGGCGGGCCGGACGAGTGATCGTCCTTGACGTGGCGACCGGTGGGGAGGACCGTTGACGACTATGAGGGGCGAACCCAGTTGCCCGAAGTGCGGTGGCCGGGTGCGGGCGCCCGGTCTGTTCGCCGACTCCTGGCAGTGCGGGGTGCATGGAACCGTGCACCCCCTCCAGCCGGTCGTACCGCCGAGCGTCGAAGCACTCGCCGTCGTGGTCAGCCGCGCCCAGGTGCCGGTCTGGATGCCCTGGCCGCTGCCGGTCGGTTGGCTGTTCACCGGTGTGGCCTGCGCGGGCGACGACCGCAGCGGCGGGCGCGCCACGGCCGTGGCCTGTTCGGGGCCCGGGCCGCTCGGCGGTGCCGGCGAGATGCTGCTGATCGCGGAGGAACTCGGAGTCGGACTCGGCGCCAGGTACGCGGGGATCGACGGCCCCGACCCCGGCCCCGGCATGTGCGTGGACAAGCCCCCGCACGCCAAGGTGCTGGCCGCCGGCCGGCCCACCCCGCTGTGGCACGTGGCCGGCGCCCCCGACGACCGGGCCGTCTTCGCCGGTGAGGCCCGCGGCCTGTGGCTGTGGATCGTGGTCTGGCCCGAGCAGGCGGGGCTGCTGCTGTACGACGAGTTCGTCCTCACCGACCTGCGGGACGCCGGCGCCGAAGCGGACCTGCTGCCGTGCGGGGCGCTCTCGCCGCGAGTGCTCTCCTGACGACGGCGACCGGGCCGTCGAACCTGCCGCCCCGGGGCCGCAGGCCGCGCGCGTACGACGCCTGTGGCCGGTGAACCGCGTCCGGGCGGACGGGTGGGCGGATGGTCGCGCAAAGCAGGCGCGGGCGGGCGGACGGGCGCGTCTGCGCGCACCCCACCGGGCGGTCGTGGCGGCGTGGGTGGGGGCGCCGAATCGCCCCGGTACAGTGAAGGGCGTCCCCGTCCTCCCCGTCGACCGCCTTGGAGTCTGCGTCGTGCGCATCGACCTGCACACCCACTCCACCGCGTCCGACGGTACGGAC
The DNA here is from genome assembly GCF_040240285.1 of Streptomyces sp. HSW2009. Taxonomy (NCBI): domain Bacteria; kingdom Bacillati; phylum Actinomycetota; class Actinomycetes; order Kitasatosporales; family Streptomycetaceae; genus Streptomyces; species Streptomyces sp. HSW2009. Next base: position 10,567 of record NZ_JBEHZD010000230.1, read on the forward strand.
ACCCCTGCTGAGCTGGTGCGCAATGCCGCGGCCGAGGGGCTTGACGTCGTTGCGCTGACCGACCACGACACGGTCGCCGGTTATGCCGAGGCGCGGCGCGCACTGCCCGCCGGGCTGACCCTGGTCACCGGCGCCGAGCTCTCCTGCCGGCTGCGCCTGCCGGCCGGCGCCGACCCGGACGCGCCCGCCGACGGGATCAGCCTGCACATGCTGGCCTATCTCTTCGACCCGGCCGAGCCCGAGCTCGCCCGCGAGCGCGAACTCGTCCGGGACGACCGCACACCGCGCGCCCAGGCCATGGTCGAGAAGCTGCGCGCGCTCGGCGTACCCATCACCTGGGAGCAGGTCGCCCGGATCGCCGGCGACGGCGCGGTCGGCCGGCCCCACGTGGCAGCGGCGCTGGTCGAGGCCGGCGTGGTGGCGACCGTCTCGGACGCCTTCACCGACCAGTGGCTCGCCAACGACGGCCGGGCCTACGTGGAGAAGCACGAACTCGACCCGTTCGCGGCGATCCGCCTGGTCAAGGCGGCCGGCGGGGTCACCGTCTTCGCCCATCCGCTGGCGCTCAAGCGCGGCCAGTGCGTACCCGAGAGCGCGATAGCCGAGTTGGCGGCGGCCGGTCTCGACGGCGTCGAGGTCGACCACATGGACCACGACGAGCCCACCCGCGCCAGGCTGCGCGGCCTCGCCGCCGACCTCGGGCTGCTGACCACCGGCTCAAGCGACTACCACGGCAGCCGCAAGACCTGTCGGCTCGGCGAGTACACCACCGACCCGGAGGTCTACGGCGAGATCATCCGCCGTGCGACCGGTGCCTTCCCGGTGCCGGGCGCCGGTGGCTGAGCCCGTACGCGCTCCGTAGCCGCCCCGGCGCCCGCTCGGCGCGCCGGCCCCGGCCGCGCCCCGTAGCGCCCGGCCGCCCGTAACGTCCTCGCCCACCGCTGACCCGTGCCGCCCATCGGGCCGCGCCGCGCCCGCCGCCGGGTGGGGCACGC